>NZ_JBFRJM010000075.1:0-91089 GCF_041468865.1 Vibrio sp. 10N.286.52.C3
CTAATCCGCGATGAACCTAAAAAATGCCAGCATCATGCTGGCATTTTTGTATCTGACTCATTCGATTTCTGCCTGGTTTAGGTGAGACTCTCAGTGGTATTTTGTTTGACCTTGGCACTTTGCTTGGAGTTGATGAGGTCGGTAGGCCATTGGTCAAACGGAACTGGGCGACTGTATAAGAAGCCTTGAGCAAGCGGGCACTGCAGCTGCTTGAGAAGTTCAGCCTGTTGCTGTGTTTCAACGCCCTCTGCCACCAAGCTTACTTTGAAGCCCTTAGTGATGTTAACGATGGCCGCGACGATGGAGCTATCTAGGTTCTCTTTATCAAGTTTGCTGACAAAGCTGCGGTCGATCTTTAAGCAATCAAATGGCAGTTTGTGTAAATAAGCCAGTGACGAATAGCCGGTACCAAAGTCATCAATCGCAATTGATATCCCTAGTGCTTTTAGAGTCAGCATGTTATCGATGATGGTCGGGTCGTTGTCGACGATGCGTGATTCGGTGATCTCTAGTGTCAGGTTGCTTGCTGGCAGATTTGTGTCTCGCAACGTGCCTTTTACTTGTTCCACAAAGCCACTTTCGCTTAGCTGAACGACCGACAGGTTGACGTGAATCGAGAAGTCCTTGCTCCATTTTCCTGACTCAATCGCGATGGCTGTATCTCGACACGACTTATGCAGAATTTGTTTTCCGATATCGTCAATGAGCCCGCTCTCTTCCGCGAGAGGAATGAACTCGAGTGGCGAGATCACCCCTTCATCCGTTATCCAGCGAGCTAAAGCTTCTGCTCCTATGGTCGAGCCAGATTCCAGATCAATAATAGGCTGATAAAACGGTTCGAACTGTTGAAGCTCAATCGCTCGGTTCATCCGCGCTAACATCTTGGTGCGATGTCTCGATGCTTTGCCCATTTCAAGGCTATAAATACAGACACTGGTTTTGTCTTGTTTCGCATTGCTCAATGCAATGCTGCTGCTGCGTAGCAGGAGTGTAATGTCGTGAAGATTCGAGACATTCACTATCCCCATCGATACCTTAATCACCACGCTTTCCGATTCCATTGAAAATGGGGAAGCGAAGGTTTGAAGTAAGCGGTTAGTCAGCAGCTGAACATCATCGCTTTGCGTTACGTTTGGCGCGTAGATGGCAAACTCATCACCACCAGTGCGAGCTAGTAGGTATTCGGATGGCAGTGTGCCTCTTAAACGAGCGGCCGCAATGATAAGTAGCTGGTCGCCATTGTAATGACCTAGGCTGTCATTGATGTCTCGGAAGCGATCAATACCAATCAAATACAGTGTGCCTTTTTCGTTGTCGGGGTGTTTCTTGGCAGCGTCAATAAAGCCTTCACGGCTGTATAGCTTGGTTAATGAGTCATAGGTAAGTTGAGACTGTAATGCATGAAACGAAGCCTTTAAGTTGTTGGTCATTTCATTGAATGACTCGACCAACATGCTGGTTTCATATATATGCCCTGTTTTTGGCATGCTCGCGTCCCAATCGCCCTTAGCAAGGCGTTTTGCCGCATCCGCTGTCGAGGTGATGGGTTGGGTTGCGCGATTAAAGGCAATTAATCCTGCAATGACCCCAATGCAGCTCAGTGCTAGCCCAAGCAACCAACTGTTTCTTTGATTTTCTGGCAATTCACCGAGCAGATTGCTTTCAGGGATCGACACCCCAATAAACCACGTGAGCCCGTGCTCATCTTCGTATGGGGTGATTTGGTTGAAGTAGCGTTCGTTGTCTAGGCTAAAACTAAAGCGCTGCTCGCCCAAATTCTCGATTAGGTGGAATTGCTCTACGTAGCTAGCACTCTCACGTATGACTGGATTAGCACTCTCTGTTGCTAGTTTGCGTTGCCCTTTGTTGGTTTGTCCTGTGCCCCATGAAACGACACTGTCTCCGCCTGAGTGCGCGACCAAGCGTTGCTGCTTATCGATGATGTAAACAGAGGCATCCGTTCTATCTTTGAGCTTTCTGAGAAACGCATTGAAGGTATTGATTTTGATGTCGCTGACTACGACGGCTTTGAATTCATTATCATCATAGATAGGCGCTAGAGCAGATAAGGTGATTTCTTGACGTTCGTCAGCATTGGCATAAATTGGTGACCATAACGGTTTTTTCTGTGTCGCAATGGGTGTGTACCAAGGACGGATTCTAGGATCGTAACCTGAAATCACCGATCGAATGTCTTCACTAATTTTGCTGCCACGGTAAATGACCAGCTGATCATTGGTGCGTTCGTCTTGCACCATCAAGGTGTAGCCTTTGTTGGCTTCTTTGCGGAAACCGACGTAGTTACCATCTTCAGAACCAAAGCCGATCGCATCGAGTTGAGGTACAGCAGTGTAATGGTCTGAAAACGTATAAAAAATATAGTCTTGGACCTTACTAAGATTGCCTGCTTGATAAAGATGGTGGTAGCCGATGTTATGGCTGAGCGAGAGGTTGGCGTGAAATGGCTTTTCTAAAAAATTAGACAGGCTTTGATGAACATTGTCAGTCAGTGATGTCAGCTGGCGTGCACTAACATCACTCACCATCTCTTTGTAGCTTAGCTTTTGAGTGAAAACCATTACACCCATAGTGAACAGAAAAATCATCACGAATGGCAGAACCACTGCGGTTCTCAAAGTAATTTGTGTTTTCAAAGACATCTTTAGCTACAACTTTAGTGGATGGCATACCTTAATTGTACCGACACTATTCAAACCAAGCGACACTTTTTTGGTTAAAAAAGTAGCTGCATCGAGAGTCATATCAGGTCAGTACAGTTCTTTTAGTTTACGAGTTAGAGTGTTTCTTCCCCAACCTAAAACTTTGGCTGCATCCTGTTTATGACCATTGGTATGGTTGAGTGCAGCCTCTAGCAGTATACGTTCAAACTCTGGCAGCGCATAAGTTAGTAGCTCTTTTTCTCCTGAATCAAGCGCACACTTTGCCCAATTAGCGAGCAGTTGTTGCCAGTTATCTCCAGTTCCTGAGGTGGTCACCACTTTTTCTTCTAGCAGCTCTGGTGGCAGGTCTGAAGGAAGAATTTCGCTGCCGCTGGCCATCACGGTAAGCCAACGACAAATGTTTTCAAGCTGACGCACGTTACCCGGCCAATTGAGCTGGTTGAGCTTCAAAATGGTCTCAGGATGCAGTGTCTTCACTTCAACACCGAGCTCTTCGGCGGCGGATGCTAGGAAGTGATGAGTCAGCTTTTCAATGTCTTGTTTACGTTCGCGAAGTGCCGGGATATGGATTCGGATAACGTTGAGTCGGTGGAAAAGGTCTTCACGGAAGTCGCCTTCATGCACTAAGCGCTCAAGATCTTGGTGGGTTGCGGCAACGATACGAACGTCTACCTTAACTGCAGAGTGACCGCCGACACGATAGAACTGACCATCAGAAAGTACACGCAACAAGCGAGTTTGGATATCGAGTGGCATGTCACCGATCTCATCCAGAAATAGGGTGCCGCCGTTGGCTTGTTCAAAGCGTCCTTGGCGAACGCTGTTAGCACCGGTAAAGGCACCTTTTTCGTGGCCAAACAGTTCAGACTCGATCAGATCTTTGGGGATTGCTGCCATGTTCAAGGCAATGAAGGGCTTCTTAGCTCTTGGGCTGTGACGATGCAGAGCGTGAGCGACCAATTCTTTACCGGTACCCGATTCACCATTGATCAGCACGGATATGGATGAGCGAGACAAACGGCCAATCGCTCGGAAAACCTCCTGCATTGCCGGTGCTTCACCGATGATTTCTGGCGCGTTGGTGTCTTCAGCGACCTCACTGGCTTGTTCGCGTTTCTGCTCTTGGCTGTGCGCGATCGCTCGTTCGACTAGAGTCAGTGTTTCATCAATATCGAACGGCTTTGGAAGATATTCAAAGGCGCCTTTTTGATAAGCATTCACCGCCGCATCAAGGTCTGAGTGCGCGGTCATAATGATCACGGGCAGGTCGGGAGAGCGTTGATGAACCTGATGCAACAGCTCAATCCCGTCAATGCCGGGCATGCGAATGTCAGACACCAATACGTCCGGTGTCTCGCGCTCAAGCGCAAGCAACACGCTCTCAGCATCAGCAAATGTTTCACACTTAATATCCGCAGATGAAAGTGTTTTCTCTACTACCCAGCGGATAGAGCTGTCGTCATCGACGACCCAAACGTATCCCTTACTCATAATTCAATTCCTTTGCAGCCAAATCTATTGTGATAATCATTGTTGTTTTTATGATGTCTTAATCTTTGTGTTACCGAGCTAAGCCTTTCATCTCGCTGTCCAATAGCGAGGTTCTTATGACCTAAATCGGTAGATAAATCGTGAATGTGGTGTTGCCTGGCCAGCTTTCAACATCAATTTTCCCATTGTGTTGATCGATCAGGTTTTGAGAAATCGATAGCCCCAGCCCTGTTCCACCTTCTCGTCCGCTGACCATTGGGTAAAACAGCGTGTCTTTTAAATCATCGGGGATGCCCGGACCGTTATCGCTGATCTCAATACGAGCTGCGAGTTTGTGTCGCTGCCCGTGAATATTTGCTTGATGCACCGTTCTGGTGCGAATGGTGATTTTGCCAGAATCTTGAGTCTTTAGAATCTGCGCTGCATTGCTCACGATATTGAGCATCGCTTGTTCAACCTGTGCCGAATCCATCAAGATGTCCGGTAGGCTCGGGTCGTAATCCCTTTCGATGGCGAGCGTTGAACCCGATTCGAGCTCTACGAGCTGCCTGACTTTCTCAAGTATCTGGTGAAGGTTCTCTTCTGATTTAGTCCCCGGCTTCTGTGGGCCAAGCAGACGGTCGACTAATGCTCTTAAGCGGTCGGCTTGCTCAATAATGATCTGCGTATATTCATTAAGAGACTGATCAGGAAGCATTTTCCCAAGTAACTGCGCCGCACCTCTTAAGCCACCGAGTGGATTTTTGATCTCATGTGCTAACCCGCGGACCAGCAACTTAGCCGCTTGTTGTTGTGCATGTTGGTTGAGCTCTTGGCTAAGGCGTCTTTGCTGGTCTATCTTGCGCATCTCAACCAATAACAGCGTCTCTCGCTGCCAAGATATTGGGCTAACCGTGACTTCAAGCATCAGTGGGCGGTTATCAACAACGAAGGTAACGTCACTGTCGGTAATGCTCTGGCCACTTTGTAGCGGTTGCGTCAGAAGCGCCAAATCAAGTGAAGCGTGTTGGATAAGTTGGCTCAGTGGATGATCAACGATGCGTCGTGCGCTCTGTGAAAAGAGCTGCTCAGCCGCCGGATTTGCGTATCGGACATACAATTGCTCATCGAGCATTAATGTCGAAGTCACCATATTGTCGAGAATGGCGCTGGAAAGATGGTGTGTATCTATGCTGTCGCTTTTGGCTGATCGATTCACTATTTCGTCCTTGAACTGGTGTTTTTCTCACTGCACCAAATTGGTGCGTAGCTAAGTTCAAGTATGGCGCATATCAACCAGAAGCTAAAGATAATTCATTAGAGTCGCTGAAAGCTGCTTCGATTAGGTGAAAAGTAGAGGTTATTTGGCCTCTTTTAACACATTGGCCTACTTGAGCGTCGCTCGATGTAAATACACGGTGACTGGACTAGTAGATGCAATAAGCTTGCCGCTTCTATGTGCTTGAATTGCAATGGTGTGAGTACCTCGATCGATACCTTTTAATTCCCAAATAGGTTGGGTCTGTGGGGCGCCATATCGACGGCCATCGAGCATCAATTGTAATTGCTCACCTATACCAAGCTTTCGGTTGAGTTCTATCTGAATCGGGATTAAGCCGCGATTACTACGAATGGTTTGATCATGAACTGGAGTCAACATGGTGAGGGCTAATTGAGTAGGAACCTCGCGCTTTGTGGTTTCGGTTTCTGCCTGAGTTTTGGCTGGCGTTGCCGTTTTAGTTGTAGAGGAAGCAGCAGCGTCAACCGGAGTTGAGGCCTCAAATTTAGGGGCGGGTGCTGAAGCTTGCACATCTGGCAGGCGAAGAGCCTCGGCATCTTGAGCGCTAGGGTTATCACTAAAGTGGAGCACGCCATCTTCATCTATCCAGGTATACACCGTTTGAGCAGAGCACGAGAGCGCGACTGTTAACCCGATTAGGAACAGTATGTTTTTCATATCTTTAGCCTCTTTTCACCGCTAGGTGATTTCACGTTTGGCGTTGGTTTTATTGTATTTAGCGCGACAGCCTCTGAGGGCTTTTGTTAAATGCCAATCACAGTAAGTTAATGCTCAGAAATAGCGCAGGAAAAAGGCTTGAGAACGGAGGCAGCCCTGATCGGCAAAAATAGTTTCGATAAGTAGTTATTCTACAATCAAAAAACCTAACGATGTTATCGAGTGTTTTAACAAGCTAGGCTGAGTAGTTATTTACTACGATTGGTATCTAGTATGGTACGAGGAAGCGGGGGGAGGGAGAATATAAAAAAGGCCCGCCTGCGAGGCGAGCCTAATATTTAGTCAGCGATTCTTACAAGGTTGCAGTAAGAAATGGCTTATCTCTACAGGAGATTAAACTGAGTAGTACAGTTCAAACTCAAGTGGGTGTGTAGCCATGTTCACGCGTTGTACGTCGTCAGATTTCAGAGTGATGTAAGAATCGATGAAATCGTCAGAGAATACGCCGCCAGCTGTTAGGAACTCACGGTCTTCGCTAAGCGCTGCTAGAGCTTCTTGTAGAGATTCTGCAACTGTTGGGATTTCAGCTGCTTCTTCTGCAGGAAGGTCGTATAGATCTTTATCCATAGCTTCGCCTGGGTGAATCTTGTTCTTGATGCCGTCAAGGCCAGCCATAAGCATTGCTGAGTAGCATAGGTATGGGTTAGCTGCTGGGTCACCAAAACGTAGCTCGATACGACGTGCTTTAGGGCTTGGTACTACTGGGATACGGATAGAAGCAGAACGGTTACGTGCTGAGTAAGCAAGCATTACAGGTGCTTCGAAACCAGGTACAAGACGCTTGTACGAGTTAGTTGATGGGTTAGCAAACGCGTTGATTGCACGAGCGTGCTTGATTACACCACCGATGTAGTAAAGAGCCATTTCAGATAGGCCGCCGTACTTATCACCAGCAAACAGGTTAACGCCGTCTTTTGCTAGAGATTGGTGAACGTGCATACCAGAACCGTTGTCACCAACTAGTGGCTTAGGCATGAATGTCGCTGTTTTACCAAATGCGTGAGCAACGTTGTGTACAACGTACTTGTAGATTTGAGTTTCATCAGCTTTCGCTGTTAGCGTGTTGAAGCGAGTAGCGATTTCGTTTTGACCCGCAGTTGCTACTTCATGGTGGTGAGCTTCAACAACTAGGCCCATCTCTTCCATTACTAGACACATTGCTGAACGGATGTCTTGAGATGAATCTACTGGAGCTACTGGGAAGTAACCGCCTTTAACGCCAGGACGGTGACCTTTGTTACCGCCTTCGAAGTCAGAACCTGTGTTCCAAGCTGCTTCTACGTCATCGATCTTGAAGAAAGAACCAGACATGTCGTTTGAGAACTTAACGTCGTCAAATAGGAAGAATTCTGGCTCTGGACCAACTAGAACTGTGTCTGCGATACCTGTAGAACGTAGGTACTCTTCAGAACGTTTAGCGATAGAGCGTGGGTCACGGTCGTAGCCTTGCATTGTTGCAGGCTCAAGGATGTCACAACGGATGTTTAGTGTTGCGTCTTCTGTGAATGGGTCCAGTACAGCAGATGCTGCGTCTGGCATCATTACCATGTCAGATTCGTTAATGCCTTTCCAACCAGCTACTGAAGAGCCGTCAAACATTTTGCCTTCTTCGAAGAAGTCTGCATCAACTTGGTGAGAAGGAATAGAGATATGCTGCTCTTTACCTTTTGTATCAGTAAAACGTAAGTCGATAAATTTAACTTCGTTCTCTTGGATCAGGGATAGTACATTTTCTACTGACATCTTGGATAACCTCCAGTGTTATTAATTCGGTATTAGCTCGATTCGGTTGAAACTAGCATTGATTAATGTCTATAAGTGCATTAATCGATGCTGATTTATCTACTGCCAAAAACGTGCCAAAAAAATTATTCCATTAATTTCAATGATTTACTTGTTTTGCGATTTTTCTTAATCTGGTTTTTGCACCAAAATGGTCTCTAGTTGCACTTTATTGGTGCAACTGTTTGTCTGTGCACCAATATGAGACATAAGCGAGCACCATTCAGCAATGAATTGCCTAAGTTGTCAATCCACTTTTGTTATTTTGCGGGAGATTTGGCTCGCCACTCGTAGGTGATACTTTTTTAGAGTCCTACGAATTTGGCTGCTCAACACTGTACTGAATCAAAGTTAAGCGGATATGAATCGCTAATAAAGAAAAAAGCCTTGGTTCAGATCACATATTTCTGGGTTTTTGTCTAGAATCTGGTATATTATTGACCGTTTTTTAAATCAAGCTAGCGGTTATTATCCAAACTTTTGAGATAAGTGACGGCTACTTTTATGAGTGAATCGAGAATCCATGTCTACTCCACAGATTGATAAGTTAAGAAATATCGCGATCATCGCGCACGTTGACCACGGTAAAACGACTTTGGTTGATAAACTGCTACAACAGTCAGGCACTCTTGAGTCTCGTGGTGAAGCTGAAGAGCGTGTCATGGATTCGAATGACATCGAAAAAGAGCGTGGCATTACCATTCTTGCTAAGAACACAGCAATCAACTGGAATGATTACCGCATCAACATCGTAGATACTCCGGGACACGCGGACTTCGGTGGTGAAGTTGAGCGTATCATGTCTATGGTTGACTCTGTTCTGCTTATCGTTGACGCAGTTGATGGCCCAATGCCTCAAACTCGTTTCGTAACGCAAAAAGCATTCGCACACGGTCTTAAGCCAATCGTTGTAATCAACAAGATTGACCGCCCAGGCGCTCGTCCTGATTGGGTTATGGATCAAGTATTCGACCTTTTCGACAACCTAGGTGCTACTGATGAGCAACTAGACTTCACAGTTGTTTACGCTTCAGCTCTAAACGGCTGGGCAACAATGACTGAAGGCGAAACTGGCGAGAACATGGAACCATTGTTCCAAGCTGTTGTTGATACAGTAGACGCGCCTGCAGTTGACCTTGACGGTCCACTACAAATGCAAATTTCGCAACTTGATTACAGCTCTTACGTAGGTGTTATCGGTGTTGCTCGTGTTACTCGTGGTTCTGTTAAACCAAACCAACAAGTAACTATCGTCAATGCAGAAGGCAAAAAACGTAACGGTAAAGTAGGTACAGTTCTTGGTTACCTAGGTCTTGACCGTCACGAAGTTGAGCAAGCTAACGCTGGCGACATCATTGCAATCACTGGTCTTGGTGAGCTGAAAATTTCAGACACTATCTGTGACGTAAACAATGTTGAAGCAATGACTCCGCTTTCTGTTGATGAACCAACAGTAACAATGACGTTCCAAGTAAACACTTCTCCGTTCGCGGGTAAAGAAGGTAAGTTCGTTACTTCACGTAACATCCTTGAGCGTCTAGAGAAAGAACTAGTACACAACGTTGCACTACGTGTTGAAGAAACTGATAACCCAGATCGTTTCCGTGTTTCAGGTCGTGGTGAACTTCACCTATCTATCCTGATCGAAAACATGCGTCGTGAAGGTTTCGAGCTAGCTGTATCTCGTCCAGAAGTTATCATCAAGAAAGACGAAGATGGCAACCTAACTGAACCGTTTGAAACTGTGACTATCGACGTGCTTGAAGAGCACCAAGGTGGCATCATGGAAAACATCGGTCTACGTAAAGGTGAGCTAACTGATATGTCTCCAGATGGCAAAGGCCGTGTTCGCATGGACTTCATGATGCCTTCTCGTGGTCTTATCGGTTTCCAAACTGAGTTCCTAACTCTAACGTCTGGTTCTGGTCTTCTTTACCACTCATTTGATCACTACGGTCCTCACAAAGGCGGCGTAATCGGTCAACGTAACAACGGTGTTCTAATCTCGAACGCAACTGGTAAAGCTCTGACTTACGCACTATTCAACCTACAAGAACGTGGTCGTCTATTTGCTGAGCACGCGGATGAAGTATACGAAGGTCAAATCATCGGTATTCACAACCGTTCAAACGACCTAACAGTAAACTGTCTGAAAGGTAAGCAGCTAACGAACGTTCGTGCATCTGGTACTGATGAAGCACAGGTTCTTTCGCCACCTATCCGTCACACTCTAGAGCAAGCTCTTGAGTTCATCGACGAAGACGAACTAGTAGAAGTAACGCCAGTAAGCATTCGTATCCGTAAGAAGCTTCTTACTGAAAACGAACGTAAGCGTGCAGCACGTCCAGCTAAGGCTTAATTGCCAGCTGACTAGCTTCTAGCTAAGTAGATAAGAAAGCCCCGAGTAGCCTAGCTGCTCGGGGCTTTTGTTTTTTAGTTTGTTTAGATACGGTTAAACGAGATTTCGTCATCCTCAAGAGGGAGGAACGACCGAGTTGGGGATCTAGCTTTTGATACATAAGTAACGCTCAACGAATTGAAGCCGTTCTTCGACTGGCATAAACGGCACTTCAACCACCTCATAGCCAAGTTCTTGGTAGACTCTTTCTAAAGCGTGGTGAATCTCTAGCGCTTCCTCAAACGGATAAGGTCTCACATCATCTTGTACATAAATTGAAGCCTCAGGGCGACAGAACAAGGCTTGTGAGTGGTAGCCTTTGCTTGCTTCTCGGTAGGCCGCATCTATCTCTAGGTTAGCCTGAGCCAAATAGCCACAAATGTCTGGAATGGCGCGATCGAGAAAGGCAACAGGATGCTGACTGGCTTGGTCTTTGTGTTCGCTCATGACGGTTAAACATAGGCGAGCAAAGCCTGGAAGGTCTAACCAAGGTAAGATACCGTTCTCAAGTTGACTCTGCTGTTCGATTAACTGGCGAGAGGACTCAGCGAAGGTGGGGTAACCCGCATCACCCAAAGCATTGATCAATGTGGTTTTTCCGGCGCCAGGGCCGCCAGTAATAATGATTGGGTTCATACGGGCTTATCTTTATTTGTGCCTACGGGCGTTATTTCTGGTTTAGTTGAGCAAGGAACTTATCCGATTCGGCAATCGCTGCATTCATCTGCTCTATTGCGTAGGCGATGTCTTTTTCTAAGCTCATAAACTCACCTTGCAGCGAGCCGACAGCGCTCGCATTGAGGTTGTGCTTCAAGTAAAGCGTGTTGTCGCGAAGGGTATTGAGCACTGGGTCCATTTTCTTCTCGGCGCGCTTCATTGCTGACAGCATCGTTTGGTAAGACAATTTAGTTTCACGAAGCTTTTGCTCGCTCGAGCGGCGCAGTGAATCACTGGTGTAGAGATCTAACTCACTCTGCCACTCTTCAAACAGCGCATCCGACACATCTTCAATCGCAGCAATGCGGTCACTGACATTTTGCGCGGCTTTCTCGCTGTCTTGGTATTTATCGTTGATTTGGTTGTACATGTCTTCAAGGTCGCCGCCACTGAAATTAGTCAGGCTACTCAAGGCTTCAAGTGCGCTGGTAAACTCTTCCTGAGCATCCTGCTGCGACTCTTTAGCGTCTTCCACTCTATCGACCATAATGTCACGCTTGTGGTAACCCACTTGCTCCATGGCGGAGTAATAAGCTGACTGGCATCCAGTAAGAGTAAAAATAGAGAGGACTATAACTATTAAATAAGGCATCCTAGTTTCCTATAGTTAAGTAACGGAATATTAATTAGGACTATGAACGAGTTACAAGGGAGTTACAAGTTGAAGATAAAAAAGGTCGCCACACTCAGTATTCAGTTTTCTCGCTATCTTTTGGCGCGAATGACGCACGATAGAGTCAACGTGAATGCGGGCTACTTGGCGTACATTACTTTGCTCTCGATCGTACCGATGTTGACGGTTCTGCTCTCTATCTTGTCGTCATTCTCCATCTTTGCTGATGTTGGTATCGTGATTCAAAACTTCGTTATTACCAACTTTGTTCCCGCGTCTGGGGATGCCGTACACGGTGCCTTGTTAGAGTTCGTTGCCAATACCGGAAAAATGACGGCGGTCGGTAGTGTGTTCTTATTCATTGCAGCGCTGATGCTGATCTCGAATATTGATAAGAACTTAAACTACATCTGGCGTGTCGACGAGAAGCGACGTGCGGTGCTGTCTTTCTCTATGTACTGGATGGTGCTCACGCTTGGACCTATTTTAGTTGGGGCGAGCATTGCAGCCACTTCTTATGTGACATCATTGAGCTTGTTGCAAAACGAAGTGGTGTCTGGCGCCTTTAACACCGTGATTCGCAAACTTCCTTTGATTCTCTCTTTCTTTGCGTTTTTCGGTCTGTACCTGTTGGTTCCCAACAAAAAGATACACTTTTCTCATGCGGCTGCAGGTTCTCTAGTGGCGGCTCTGTTGTTCGAACTCAGTAAGAAAGGCTTCGCGGCCTACATTACTCAATTCCCTTCTTACCAGTTGATTTATGGCGCATTGGCGGCAATACCAATTCTTTTTGTCTGGGTTTATTTGTGCTGGTTGATTGTGCTGGTGGGTGCTGAGGTGACCGCTGCATTGGGTGAGCAGGAACAGTGGAGTGACTCGAAAGAAATGGTACACTCGTCGGATAAAGACAAAATCACAGAGCAAGGAAACAACAGTGATAGCACTGATCCAGAGAGTAAGTGAAGCTGCCGTCCGTGTTGATGGCGAAGTAGTTGGTGAGATTGAACAAGGCTTATTAGTTTTGTTAGGCGTAGAAAAAGGTGACGACGAAGCCAAAGCCAAACGTTTGATGGAACGAGTGACCACTTATCGTGTCTTTGGAGACGAAGACGATAAAATGAACCTCAACGTGAAGCAAGTAGAAGGTAAGGTATTAGTGGTGTCTCAATTCACTCTGCCGGCCGATACCAAGAAAGGGACTCGAGCAGGGTTCTCTCGTGGTGCTCACCCAGAAGATGCTGAGCGTCTTTATAACTATTTCTCTGACCAGTGTGAATCAGTGTTACCAACGGAACGTGGCCGATTCGCAGCCGACATGAAAGTGTCTTTGGTTAATGATGGCCCAGTGACATTCTGGCTGCAGGTTTAGGCTTAAAGGAATAAGCATGTTTAAACTCATAACACCAACCACCGAAAATCAGCTAAACAAGTATTACCATTTTCGTTGGCAGATGCTCCGTGAACCTTGGCGAATGCCGGTAGGTTCTGAGCGCGATGAATATGACCCAATGAGTCACCATCGCATGATTGTTGATGGTCGTGGTCGCCCGATGGCGATTGGTCGTCTGTATATCACCCCAGATCTGGAAGGTCAGATCCGCTATATGGCGGTGAAGAAATCTCGCCAAAGTAAAGGCATGGGTTCGTTGATTCTAGTCGCACTTGAGTCATTGGCTCGCCAAGAGGGTGCTAAGCGCTTGGTGTGTAATGCACGTGAAGATGCGATCTCATTCTATGAGAAGAATGAATTTGAACGTCGCGGTGAGATTAACGATCAACGTGGCCCTGTGCGTCACCAACAGATGGTTAAGCATCTTGACCCAATGGCAGACGTTCTGCGTAAGCCTGAGTGGTGTAATGAGCTTCAGCAGCGCTGGGAACATCAGATCCCGATCAGTGACAAGATGGGCATCAAGATCAACCAATACACGGGTTACCAATTTGAGTGTAGTGCTCAGCTGAATCCCAACTTGAACCCGCATAATACCATGTTTGCAGGCTCTGCCTTTACCTTAGCGACCTTAACTGGTTGGGGGATGACTTGGTTATTGATGAAAGAACGCGGGCTGACCGGTGATATCGTGCTGGCAGACAGTAATATTCGTTATCGTCACCCGGTTGAGCAAAACCCTGTTGCCTCTACTTCATTGGATGGGATCAGTGGTGACTTGGACCGCCTTGCGTCAGGAAGAAAGGCACGTATCATCATTCACGTGACCATTCATAGCGGCGATGTGGAAGCGGTAGAGTTTACGGGAACCTATATGCTGATCCCTGATTATAAGAAAATACTATCGACGGATAGCAAGGCGAGTGAATAACTTCACGCTCGCTTGATGATAGATAGAATTATTGATTGAAAGCGCTACTCCTGAGGAGTGGCGTTTTTTTGTTGGCAGTCGTTAATCTCCGAATACTCAGCTTGGGTGAGCTTTCCTGAGATTTGATGACATGGGTCCGATAGGGTAATCGAGAGGGTGTGTTGCTCGGCTTTAAGCAAGTCGAGTTCTCCAGAAGCCTCGCCATTGAGCGTTTGAACCCTTTGTTCGCCTTGCTCTGCTGCTGACGCACCAATAATGTGCATCGGTTCGAGAGTGAAGCGCCCACGGTCAAAATGCGCATTAAGCTCTGGAATTTCAAACACGTTATCAGTCGATGTTTCAGAAAGCTTGTCATTAAAGGTCATCACACCCTGGCGAACGCTGCCAGTGAGTTGCCCTGTGGTTGAGTAACCGAGCATCAGTGAGTCGCCATATAAACCTGCGGCTTGAAGTTCAAACTCGCCATAGCCGGTTGCATCGAGTGGTAATTCAAGTCGCTGCAGCATAGGCGCAATGGGTAACCCATCGGCAGAAATATCTAAGCTCCATGGCTTGCTGATTTGGTTAAAATCGAGCGTTGCATTGGCTTCAATGTAGCCATTCCTGAGTGGTGCAAACAGACGAGTCAGCGTCCATTTTCCTTGTTCGCTATTCATCTCAACCACAGGCTGTGCGCTGAGAATATTTTGGTAGCTGGCATCATTGGCGCTCGCCATCAGCTTCCCTTGCCATAAGCCCAGTTTTCTATCTTGCAGCAGTTGAACTTGATGCCCCTCGACATGTAATCCAGAGACCTGCCAGTAAGGCGTTTGTGCTAGTTGGATAAGTTGGCTGCGTTCTATATTAAGTCGGTTAATCTCGACGTTCTGGAGTTGTGTAAGCCAAGGTATTAGTCGAGCTGCGACTAGAGGGCTATCTTGGTTTTCGGTAATCCACTTGATGCCTTGTAGGTCGAGTTGCGCTAATTCAATGCTGCTAGGGGCGACTTCGCCATTGAGCTGAACAGTGCCCTGCAGGAATTGAGTATAGAAATCCTCAATCAGAATCCGGTTTGCTTCTAGGTTGAGCTTGAGGCTTGGCTCGATGAACATGTCATCATCAATGGTCACTCCTTCTGCCTGTAGAGAAAAAATGGCTTTCTGTTGTTTCCAGATTTCAAAAGGCAGTTGGATATTTTCTAATGAGGCATCAAAGGCAGCGAGGTGGCCATCTTGCCACTCTACGTCGCTACGCAGAATATCTAAGCTATTGATGTGATTAATCTTAATGCCTGCAACATCCCACTCTTTGCTTAGTAGGTTTTGGGTCTGTTTCTGATTGAGTCGTAAGCCATCGACGGTCACATTCACCAACGACCAATCTTGTTGATATTGTTCAGCTTGCCCAGAAATCTTGGCGCCACGCCAGTCAAACGAAGCACCATAAAGGGTGCTGTCACTCGGCTTGAGGTCTAGATCAATCAACAGATTATCGAATGCCTCACCTTGCCAATACAGTTGTGAGGCAGAGAGTTGGGTTTTTCCATAAGGTAGCAGCGAGTTATCGTTGTTCCACGTTGGGGCGGAGATCTGTAGGTCGATGCCTCGCGCATTAAACTCTGGCGTCGAAAAGTCGAGATTGTTGATGGCCAGCTGGTGGAGCTTGATGTTTGGTTGGGTAAATAAAGAAGTCAGTGTTTTTAGATCGTCTGCCTCTAATTGTAGGCCGCTGATCAAAACAGATTCAAAGACCAGTTTGGCCTCTGTCATCGAGCTGGGGCTGAACCAAAGATCGATCTTGTCGATATACAGAGGTGTTTGCTTTTCTGGTTGGCTTTGGGTAATGCCCATTAAGGTGATGTGATAAGGCGCCTGATACTCAACATCTTCAATGAATACAGGTTGTTCAATCGTATGTTTGATAAAAAAGTTGGCAACATCCGCACGGTATTGGGTCTGCAGGCTTAATAGCAGCGCTGCGATAGTTGCAACGGCGATAGCCAACACAATGCCGAACACCATGAATACCTTTTTCATTCCCTGAAAGCCTTAAATTTCAATAGTCTTAAAACAGAGTGGAACAAAAAGGGTCAAGCATCAACAAAAAAGCCCCTCAAAAGAGGGGCTTGCTACAAAAATATCATTTTAAATTGGGCGTTTGCTTTTGGCTAAGCCCGAGCAGATGGTTGGATTAGTCCAGTTGAGGACCAGCTGCAACCAGTGACTTACCTTCAGCGTTGTCTGTGTACTTATCAAAGTTGTTGATGAAGCGCTCGGCTAGATCTTTCGCTTTGCTTTCCCATTGTAGAGGGTCAGTGTACGTATCGCGTGGGTCAAGGATCGCTGGGTCAACATCGTGCAGCGCTAGTGGCACTTCTAGGTTAAACATAGGGATAACCTTAGTTTCAGCGTTGTCGATTGAGCCATCTAGGATAGCGTCGATGATGCCTCGCGTATCTTGGATAGAGATACGTTTACCAGTACCGTTCCAACCTGTGTTCACTAGGTAAGCTTCAGCGCCAGCTGCTTCCATACGCTTCACAAGCACTTCAGCGTACTGAGTTGGGTGGAGAGTTAAGAATGCCGCACCAAATGCAGCAGAGAACGTTGGCGTTGGCTCAGTAATACCACGCTCAGTGCCCGCTAGTTTTGCAGTGAAGCCAGATAGGAAGTGGTACTTCGTTTGCTCTGGAGTCAGTTTAGAAACGGGTGGCAGTACACCGAATGCATCAGCAGTCAGGAAGATAACCTTTTGAGCGTGACCGGCTTTTGATACTGGTTTAACGATGTTATCGATGTGGTGAATTGGGTAAGAAACACGAGTGTTCTCAGTTTTTGAACCGTCATCAAAATCGATAGAACCATCACCACGAACTGTTACGTTTTCTAGTAGTGCATCACGACGGATTGCATTGTAGATTTCAGGTTCTGCTTCTTTAGATAGACGAATCGTCTTCGCGTAACAACCACCTTCGAAGTTGAAGATACCATCGTCATCCCAACCGTGCTCATCATCACCGATTAGCTCACGCTTAGGATCGGTTGAAAGCGTAGTTTTACCTGTACCAGATAGACCGAAGAAGATGGCTACATCGCCTTTCTCGCCGACGTTTGCACTACAGTGCATTGAAGCAATGCCTTGCAGAGGAAGCAGGTAGTTCATCATTGCGAACATGCCTTTCTTCATCTCACCGCCGTACCAAGTACCACCGATGATTTGAACGCGCTCTTTTAGGTTGAAAGCAACGAAGTTTTCAGAGTTTAGACCCTGCTTTTCCCAGTTAGGGTTAGTTGTTTTAGCACCGTTCATTACCACGAAATCAGGTTCGAACGTTGCTAGCTCTTCGTCAGTTGGACGAATGAACATGTTCTTAACGAAGTGCGCTTGCCACGCTACTTCAGTGATAATACGCACGCTTAAGCGCGTATCAGGGTTAGCACCACAATAACCGTCGATGACAAACAGGCGCTTGCCAGATAGCTGAGTTGTCACAAGCTCTTTCAGCTCATTCCATACTTCAGTTGTAATCGGTTTGTTGTCATTTTTGCCTTGATCTGACCACCACATGGTATCGCGGGTCGTGTCATCTTTAACAATGTACTTATCTTTTGGTGAGCGGCCAGTAAAGATACCAGTGTCTACCGCAACAGAGCCTAGTTCCGTTACTACGCCTTTTTCGTAGCCTTCCAAACCTGGCAGTGTTTCTTCAACGAATAACTGCTCGTAGCTAGGATTACGAAGAACTTCAGTAACGCCAGTCAGTCCGTGCTTAGTTAGATCAATTTGTGCAGCCTTTGTATGTTCCATAACGGTCATAGGTGCTCCTTGTAGGATATTTTGTAGGGATTTTGTATTAATTTTTTATTGTTATCTGCTCACCATGCTAGCAACGAGACTCGGGGGAAACAGGGATATAGCTCAAAAAATATCCATATTAGCCATAGGGTTTTAAGCGTCTCGTCACATATTGGCCCAACTAGTCTATCCTGTACGCAAACCTTTGCGCTAGGGGCGAGAACATTATTAATTGATTAAAATTAAGCGGTGATTTTATTACGAGATGTTACGGAGTTTGCGCTATTTTGATCACAAAAAAGGCCAGCTGAGTGCTGACCTTTTTGGGGTAAATTACGTGTTTTTGGTACGCCGTAAATTAATGAACCGTATTGCTGCCTTTATCTGCTGCTTCTGCGTACAGTGCATCAACATCATTCTTGTCGAACGAGTAGTTTGTGCCACAGTAATCGCAGTGTAGACCAACGCTTCCTTCGGTGCTTAGGATGTCGTAGATCTCTTCTTGAGCAACAGTAATGATTGCTGCTGCACTTCGATCGCGTGAACAGCCACAGAAGAACTCAACCGGTTGTGGTGTGAATAGCTGTACTTTCTCTTGGTTGTACAAACGGTAAAGCAGTTCGTTCGCTTCTAGAGTGAATAGCTCTTCGTTTTTCACGGTGTCTGTTAGTTGCTCTAGGTGCTCGAAGTCGTCTGGAGTACCGGTGCCGTCAGGCATTACTTGTAGCAACATACCTGCAGCGTGTGCTTTGCCTTCATGCTCGCCAGTGCGCAGCCATAGACGAGTCTTAAGCTGTTCAGAGTTAGCGAAGTAGCCTTCAAGCACTTGTGCAAGCGTGTCACCTTCAAGACCAACGATACCTTGGTAACGCTCACCTTTCTTAGGATCGATAGTGATCACTAGATGACCTTTACCCATTAGGGCGTGTAGACCTGCGTCGTCTGCGATATCGCCTTCAAAGCGAGCAACACCACGGATCTTCTGATCGTGATCGCCATTGATAACTGCTAGAGATACTGGGCCGTCACCTTGCAGCTGCATCGTGATAGAACCTTCAAACTTTAGGGTCGCCGTTAGTAGCGTCGTTGAAACCAGTAGCTCACCCAACAGCTTTTGTACTGGAGCTGGGTATTCCTTGCTAGAAATAATCTGTTGGTACGCTTCGTCCATCTGTACCAATTCACCACGTACTGATAGGTCTTCAAATAGGTAGCGATTTAAAACATTACTTGTAGACATTGGGTCTGCCATTTGGCTATTCCTTCTAGCTTATTGAGTCTTGAACTTGATGATGTCACGACGTTGCTTTTTATCTGGGCGACGTTCTGGTGCTGGGCTATGAGCATTTAGCTTGCGCTGTTGTGCAAACTCTTGTCTTTTTGCCAAGCTTTCGGTGGTTTCTTCATAGAGGGTTTGAGCGATCGGGGCTCCACCACGATGGGCTGAGATTTTCTCGATCGTTACCGTCTTTTCTTCATTACCTTGGCGCAGTGTAATCACAGCCCCAAGTTCGACAATTTTACTTGGCTTGCTGCGCTGACCATTATAGTGGACTTTGCCACCATCGACCATGTTGCGAGCAATAGACCGGGTTTTGTAAAAACGAGCTGCCCACAACCATTTATCGAGTCTGACAGCTTCATTAGCAGTTTTCATATAGGGCTGTGCCTTATTAAGTGAGAAATGAATGCGGTTTAACTGTAACGAACAGTGCGCAACATGTTTTTGATGATGCTTATCACATTAAGTAGAAGCTTAAAGTGGAGGCGGTTGGCATTTTTTTCAAGTCATAATACAAAATAGCCATGTTATGCCGATTTATCGATTTGCTATGATATAGTTCAGGATCTTATTGCTTAAATAAGCTTGGTATCGAACGAATGAATAAAAAAGCTGAAAGTTTAATGATTTGCAGCGTTTGTCGTCATGAAAAGGGACTAGGAAAGTGAACTTTTTAGAGCTCAAAAATCGCGTAGGGAATTCTCCTATGTTGAGCCGCTTATTAGAGAATGGATTTGTACTTCAGCAGAAACTAAGCTTAGCGACCTGTTGTGTATTGATTGCAGCTTCCGCATGGATCTTAGGGCAGCTTGCATGGTTTATCGAACCTGCTGAGCAAACTATCGCGCCTTGGACAGCAACGGCTTCATCGTCTTCAGCACCTCAATCGACCCTTGATATCTCTTCTTTGCAGCAGAGCAACATGTTTGGTGCTTACAACCCAAGCACGCCCGCTGTGGTTGAACAGCAAGTTATCCAAGATGCGCCTAAGACGCGATTAAACCTCGTTTTAGTGGGTGCAGTCGCGAGCTCGAATCCAAAACTGAGCTTAGCGGTGATCGCCAATCGCGGCACGCAAGCGACCTACGGAATTAATGAAGAGATTGAAGGCACTCGAGCCAAGTTAAAAGCGGTATTAATCGACCGCGTTATCATTGATAACTCAGGACGAGACGAAACCTTGATGCTTGAAGGTATTGAGTACAAGCGTTTGGCTGTATCAGCGCCTGCGCCACCTCGTAGCTCTTCTTCGGTTCGTGGTAATAATCCGGCTTCAGCAGAAGAGAAGCTTGATGAAATTAAAGCGAAGATAATGAAAGATCCGCAACAAATCTTCCAATATGTTCGACTGTCTCAGGTGAAGCGTGACGATAAAGTGATCGGTTATCGTGTGAGCCCTGGCAAAGATTCAGAACTTTTTAACTCTGTTGGGCTCCAAAACGGAGATATTGCCACTCAGTTAAATGGACAAGACCTGACAGACCCTGCTGCTATGGGCAACATATTCCGTTCCATCTCAGAACTAACAGAGCTAAATCTGGTGGTCGAGAGAGATGGTCAACAACATGAAGTGTTTATTGAATTTTAAAACTTTGCGTCTAACGAAGGACGAAAGTGTAGGAGAAGTACGTGAAGCATTGGTTTAAGAAAAGTGCATGGTTATTGGCAGGAAGCTTGATCTGCACACCCGCAGCCATCGCGAGTGATTTTAGTGCCAGCTTTAAGGGCACTGACATTCAAGAGTTTATTAATATTGTTGGCCGCAACTTAGAGAAGACCATCATCGTTGATCCATCGGTGCGCGGAAAAATCGATGTACGCAGCTACGACGTATTGAATGAAGAGCAATATTACAGCTTCTTCTTAAACGTACTAGAGGTGTATGGCTACGCAGTCGTTGAAATGGACTCGGGTGTTCTTAAGATCATCAAAGCCAAAGACTCTAAAACTTCGGCGATCCCCGTTGTTGGTGACCGTGATTCAATCACTGGTGATAGCGTAGTGACGCGTGTTGTGACGGTTCGTAATGTCTCGGTGCGTGAACTTTCTCCTCTGCTTCGTCAACTAAACGACAATGCAGGCGCGGGTAACGTTGTGCACTACGACCCAGCCAACATCATCCTTATTACAGGCCGAGCGGCGGTAGTAAACCGTTTAGCTGAAATCATCAAGCGTGTTGACCAAGCGGGTGATAAAGAGATTGAAGTCGTTGAGCTAAAGAATGCTTCTGCGGCAGAAATGGTACGTATCGTTGATGCACTAAGCAAAACCACAGATGCCCAAAACACACCAGCCTTCCTACAACCTAAATTAGTTGCCGATGAACGTACCAATGCGATCCTTATCTCAGGTGACCCTAAGGTACGTAGCCGTTTAAGAAGGTTGATTGAACAGCTTGATGTGGAAATGGCAACCAAGGGCAACAACCAAGTAATTTACCTTAAATACGCCAAAGCAGAAGATTTAGTCGATGTGCTGAAAGGCGTGTCGGACAACCTGCAATCAGAGAAGCAAACATCAACTAAAGGTAGCTCATCTCAACGTGACAAAGTGGTGATCTCAGCTCACAGTGATACCAACTCTTTGGTTATTACCGCCCAACCAGACATCATGAACGCGCTGCAAGATGTGATCGCGCAACTGGATATTCGTCGCGCTCAAGTCTTGATTGAAGCCCTAATTGTCGAGATGGCAGAGGGTGATGGCATTAACCTTGGTGTGCAATGGGGTAACCTTGATACTGGTGCTGTGATTCAGTATGGCAACACAGGTGCGTCAATCGGTGGCGTAATGGTTGGTTTAGAAGAAGCGAAAGACACTGAAACGACCACCGCAGTCTATGATGATAATGGCGCCTTTTTGCGTAATGAAACGACCACAGAATCCGGTGACTACTCAACGTTAGCTTCTGCTCTTTCTGGCGTTAATGGCGCGGCAATGAGCGTAGTGATGGGTGACTGGACTGCCTTGATCAGTGCAGTAGCGACCGATTCAAATTCAAATATCCTATCTTCTCCAAGTATCACCGTGATGGATAACGGCGAAGCGTCGTTCATTGTGGGCGAAGAGGTGCCTGTTTTAACTGGCTCGACCGCAGGCTCAAGTAACGATAACCCATTCCAAACGGTTGAACGTAAAGAAGTGGGTATCAAGCTAAAAGTCGTGCCACAAATCAATGAAGGTGACTCAGTTCAGCTGCAAATAGAACAAGAAGTATCGAACGTGTTAGGCGCAAACGGGGCAGTAGATGTTCGTTTTGCTAAGCGTCAGCTAAATACGTCAGTGATTGTTCAAGACGGTCAAATGCTGGTGCTGGGTGGCTTGATTGACGAGCGAGCGCTGGAAAGTGAATCTAAGGTGCCGTTCTTGGGCGATATCCCTGTTCTAGGACACCTGTTCAAATCAACCAGTACTCAGGTTGAGAAAAAGAACCTAATGGTCTTCATCAAACCAACCATTATTCGTGATGGTATGACAGCCGATGGTATCACGCAGCGTAAATACAACTTCATCCGTGCTGAGCAGTTGTACAAGGCTGAGCAAGGACTGAAATTAATGGCAGACGATAACATCCCGGTATTGCCTAAATTTGGCGAAAGCATGAATTACCCGGCTGAACTTCAAGCCTTCATTGATCAGATGGAAACAGAATAATGGCTGAATTGGTAGGGGCGGCACGTACTTATCAGCGCTTGCCGTTTAGCTTTGCGAATCGCTATAAGATGGTGTTGGAGTATCAACATCCAGAGCGCGCACCGATACTTTATTATGTTGAGCCACTGAAATCGGCGGCGATCATTGAAGTGAGTCGTGTTGTGAAAAATGGTTTCACGCCACAAGCGATTACTCTCGATGAGTTTGATAAAAAACTGACCGATGCTTATCAGCGTGACTCGTCGGAAGCTCGTCAGCTCATGGAAGACATTGGTGCTGATAGTGATGATTTCTTCTCACTAGCGGAAGAACTGCCTCAAGACGAAGACTTACTTGAATCAGAAGATGATGCACCAATCATCAAGTTAATCAATGCGATGCTGGGTGAGGCGATCAAAGAGGGTGCTTCGGATATACACATAGAAACCTTTGAAAAGTCACTTTGTATCCGTTTCCGAGTTGATGGTGTGCTGCGTGATGTTCTAGCGCCAAGCCGTAAACTGGCTCCGCTATTGGTTTCACGTGTCAAGGTTATGGCTAAACTGGATATTGCGGAAAAACGCGTGCCACAAGATGGTCGTATTTCTCTGCGTATTGGTGGCCGAGCGGTTGATGTTCGTGTTTCAACCATGCCTTCTTCGCACGGTGAGCGTGTGGTAATGCGTCTGTTGGATAAAAACGCCACTCGTCTAGACTTGCACAGTTTAGGTATGACAGCAGAAAACCATGAAAACTTCCGTAAGCTGATTCAGCGCCCACACGGCATTATCTTGGTGACCGGCCCGACAGGTTCAGGTAAATCGACGACCCTGTACGCAGGCCTGCAAGAACTCAACAGCAATGAACGAAACATTTTAACCGTTGAAGACCCGATTGAATTTGATATTGATGGCATTGGTCAAACACAAGTGAACCCTAAGGTTGATATGACCTTTGCGCGTGGTTTACGTGCCATTCTTCGTCAAGATCCTGATGTGGTCATGATTGGTGAGATCCGTGATTTGGAAACCGCAGAGATCGCTGTCCAAGCCTCTTTGACCGGTCACTTAGTGATGTCGACTCTGCATACCAATACTGCCGTTGGTGCGATTACACGTCTGCGTGATATGGGCATTGAACCTTTCTTGATCTCTTCTTCACTGCTGGGTGTTTTGGCTCAGCGCCTGGTTCGTACTTTATGTAACGAATGTAAAGAACCTTATGAAGCCGATAAAGAGCAGAAGAAACTGTTTGGGTTGAAGAAGAAAGAAAGCCTGACGCTTTACCATGCCAAAGGTTGTGAAGAGTGTGGCCATAAGGGTTATCGAGGTCGTACTGGTATTCATGAGCTATTGATGATTGACGATTCGGTACAAGAACTGATTCACAGTGAGGCTGGCGAACAGGCGATTGAGAAAGCAATTCGTGGCACAACACCAAGTATTCGAGATGATGGCTTGAGCAAAGTTCTGAAAGGGGTAACGTCCTTAGAAGAAGTGATGCGTGTGACCAAGGAAGTCTAGTATGGCGGCATTTGAATACAAAGCGCTGGATGCCAAGGGTAAGAGCAAAAAGGGCTCAATTGAAGCAGATAATGCTCGTCAGGCTCGCCAAAGAATCAAAGAACAAGGCTTGATGCCGGTTGAGATGACCGAAGCTAAAGCTAAAACGACGAAAGGTGCACAGCCTTCGACCAGCTTTAAGCGTGGTATCAGCACGCCAGACCTTGCTTTGATTACTCGCCAAATTTCCACCTTGGTGCAATCAGGCATGCCGCTAGAAGAGTGCTTGAAAGCCGTGGCGGAGCAATCTGAAAAGCCACGTATTCGAACCATGTTACTGGCGGTTCGTTCGAAGGTAACGGAAGGTTATTCGCTAGCCGATAGCTTGGCTGATTACCCACATATCTTTGATGAACTGTTTAGATCCATGGTCGCGGCTGGTGAGAAATCGGGTCACTTAGATGCGGTATTGGAGCGACTGGCTGATTACGCAGAAAACCGTCAGAAGATGCGCTCTAAGTTGCTGCAAGCGATGATCTACCCTGTGGTGCTGGTGGTGTTTGCGGTGACGATTGTTTCGTTCCTGCTGGCAACCGTGGTACCTAAGATCGTTGAACCGATTATCCAAATGGGCCAAGAACTTCCTCAATCGACACAATTTTTATTGGCATCGAGTGAATTTATCCAGAATTGGGGCATCCAATTACTGTTGTTGATCATCGGTGTGATTGTGTTGATTAAGACCGCTCTGAAAAAGCCGGGTGTTCGCATGAGTTGGGATCGCAAGCTATTAAGCATTCCACTGATCGGCAAGATCGCGAAAGGAATTAATACCTCTCGTTTTGCACGAACACTCTCTATCTGTACCTCGAGTGCGATTCCTATCCTTGAGGGGATGAAGGTTGCGGTTGATGTAATGTCGAATCACCATGTGAAGCAACAAGTACTGCAGGCGTCAGACAGTGTTAGAGAAGGGGCAAGCCTGCGTAAAGCGCTCGATCAAACCAAACTCTTCCCTCCAATGATGCTGCATATGATCGCCAGTGGTGAGCAGAGTGGTCAGTTAGAGCAAATGCTAACAAGAGCGGCAGATAACCAGGATCAAAGCTTTGAATCGACCGTGAATATCGCGTTAGGTATCTTTACGCCAGCACTTATCGCTTTGATGGCAGGCTTAGTGCTGTTCATTGTGATGGCGACTCTGATGCCGATGCTTGAAATGAATAATTTGATGAGTGGTTAATCAACTGCTCATAAGACGTTAGTTTTTGGATTAACGAGAAGAAGGACATTATTACCTTCAACTCGCTGTCTGTAATTTGGAGAAAATAATGAAAAACAGAATGAAGAAACAATCAGGCTTTACCCTATTAGAAGTGATGGTTGTTGTGGTTATCCTTGGCGTATTGGCGAGCTTTGTTGTACCTAACCTATTGGGTAACAAAGAGAAGGCTGACCAACAAAAAGCCATCACTGATATTGTGGCGCTAGAGAACGCGCTAGATATGTACAAACTGGATAACAGCGTTTACCCAACAACGGATCAAGGTCTTGATGCATTGGTTTCTAAGCCAAGCAGCCCAGAGCCTCGTAACTACCGCGACGGCGGCTACATCAAGCGTCTGCCAAACGACCCATGGGGTAACGAGTACCAATACCTAAGCCCTGGTGATAACGGCACTATTGATATTTTCACTCTTGGTGCTGATGGCCAAGAAGGTGGTGAAGGTATTGCGGCGGATATCGGCAACTGGAACATGCAGGATTTCCAATAAGCTTCAGCTTATTGTTTGATTCGTTATTGATGCTTGATACGTTATTGATGGTAGGACGTAAACAGATGGAGTCTAAAGGTGAAAACTAAGCAAACACAGCCAGGTTTCACCTTGATTGAGATTCTCTTGGTGTTGGTACTACTGTCAGTAACGGCGGTTGCGGTGATCGCGACCATTCCTACCAATAGCAAAGATGTTGCTAAAAAATACGCTCAAAGCTTTTATCAGCGAGTTCAATTACTCAATGAAGAGGCTATTTTGAGCGGCTTAGATTTTGGCGTTCGAGTTGATGAAAAGAAATCGACCTATGTACTGATGGCGCTTAAGTCTGAAGGCTGGCAAGAAGTCGATTTTGAAAAAATCCCCTCTTTAACTGAACTACCGGAAGAACTCGCATTGTCACTGACCTTAGGTGGTGGCGCATGGGAAGACGATGATCGGTTGTTCAACCCAGGAAGCTTGTTTGATGAAGATATGTTTGCTGATCTTGAAGAGGAAAAGAAGCCGAAACCACCACAGATCTACATCTTGTCGAGTGCTGAAATGACGCCATTTGTATTGTCGTTTTATCCAAATACCGGAGACACCATACAAGATGGTTGGCGTATTCGAGTATTGGACAATGGTGTGATTCGACTGCTAGAACCGGGAGAAGAAGATGAAGAGGAATAACCGTTCTCCTTATCGTTTTCGTGGTATGCCCCTTGGTTCTCGAGGAATGACGCTGCTTGAGGTATTGGTTGCGCTCGCTATCTTTGCGACTGCGGCGATCAGTGTGATTCGTGCTGTCACTCAGCACATCAATACCCTCAGTTATCTAGAAGAAAAAACCTTCGCGGCTATGGTCGTTGATAATCAAATGGCTTTGGTGATGTTGCATCCTGAGAAGCTAAAAAAAGCGCAGGGCACACAAGAGTTGGCCGAGAGAGAGTGGTTTTGGAAGGTCACGCCAATCGATACTAGCGATGATTTATTAAAGGCGTTTGATGTGAGTGTGGCAACCAGTAAACAAGCTTCTCCAGTGGTCACGGTGCGCAGCTATGTGGTCAAGTAAAAGCGTGGCGTTAGCTAAGAGCAAGTCGCTAAGTAAGAGCATGTCCGCCAATAAGCGTGTGCCTCGTCAACAAGGACTATCTTCGAAAGGGAGAGGCTTTACCTTAATTGAGGTTTTGGTCTCGATCGCTATCTTTGCCACGTTAAGCATGGCGGCTTATCAGGTAGTAAATCAGGTTCAACGCAGCAACGAGCTTTCAATCGAGCGCAGTGCTCGTTTAAATCAACTGCAACGTAGCTTAGTCATTTTAGATAATGATTTTCGCCAGATGGCGGTACGACAATTTCGTACCAATGGTGAAGAAGCATCATCTAAGCTGATCTTAATTAAAGAGTATTTACTGGATTCCGACAGCGTTGGCATCATGTTTACTCGCCTTGGCTGGCATAACCCACAGCAGCAGTTTCCTCGCGGAGAAGTCACCAAAGTGGGTTACCGCATTAAAGAAGAAACACTTGAGCGTGTGTGGTGGCGTTATCCCGATACCCCTGCAGGCCAAGAGGGTGTGATTACGCCTTTGCTTGATGATGTTGAAAGCTTGGAATTCGAGTTTTATGACGGAAGCCGCTGGGGGAAAGAGTGGCAAGCCGACAAATCGCTACCGAAAGCGGTAAGGTTAAAGCTAACCTTGAAAGATTATGGTGAGATAGAGCGTATTTATCTCACCCCTGGTGGCACGCTAGATCAGGCCGATGATTCTTCAAACAGTGACTCTTCAAGTAGTAATGAGGGGAATAATGACTCATCGAACTAATAAGTTTGCACTGACAAGGTCTGCCATGGGGCGCAAGCAGCGAGGTGTTGCGCTGATCATTATCCTGATGCTACTGGCGATAATGGCAACCATCGCAGGCAGTATGTCGGAACGCCTGTTTACTCAATTTAAGCGCGTGGGCAATCAACTGAATTACCAACAGGCTTACTGGTACAGCATTGGTGTCGAAGCGCTGGTGCAAGACGGCATTAGGCAAAGCTACAAAGACAGTGATACCGTCAACTTGAGTCAACCATGGGCGTTAGAAGAACAGGTATACCCGTTGGATTATGGTCAAGTTAAAGGCCGTATTGTTGATGCTCAGGCATGTTTTAATCTCAATGCGTTGGCTGGTGTGGCGACGACTTCAAGTAACCAAACACCTTATTTAATTACGGTTTGGCAAACCTTGTTGGAAAACCAAGATGTTGAGCCTTATCAGGCCGAGGTTATTGCACATTCAAGCTGGGAATTTGTTGATAGTGATACCCGAACCACCTCTTCAGCTGGTGTAGAAGACAGTACTTATGAGGCGATGAAGCCATCTTATTTGGCAGCGAATGGCTTAATGGCCGATGAGTCCGAGCTACGCTCGGTTTATCAAGTCACTGGTGAGGTGATGAATAAGGTTCGCCCCTTTGTTTGTGCTCTGCCGAGCGACGATTTCCGTTTGAATGTGAATACTCTTACGGAAAAGCAGGCGCCGTTATTGGAAGCGATGTTTGCCCCCGGCTTAAGTGAATCGGATGCCAAACAGCTGATAGACAAACGCCCATTCGATGGTTGGGATACGGTGGATGCGTTTATGGCTGAGCCTGCTATTGTGGGTGTGAGTGCCGAAGTCAGCAAAAAAGCGAAAGCATATTTAACTGTAGATAGCGCCTATTTTGAGCTAGATGCAGAGGTATTAGTTGAGCAGTCACGTGTACGTATACGGACGCTTTTCTATAGTAGTAATCGAGAAACAGTGACGGTAGTACGCCGTCGTTTTGGAGGAATCAGTGAGCGAGTTTCTGACCGTTCGACTGAGTAGCGAACCACAAAGCCCTGTGCAGTGGTTAGTTTGGTCGACAAGCCAACAAGAAGTGATAGCAAGTGGCGAACTGTCTAGCTGGGAGCAGCTGGATGAGTTAACGCCTTACGCTGAAAAGCGTAGCTGTATCGCTTTATTGCCGGGAAATGAATGCTTAATTAAGCGTGTTGAGATCCCGAAAGGTGCTGCTCGCCAGTTCGATTCTATGCTGCCGTTTTTATTAGAAGACGAAGTCGCACAAGATATCGAAGACTTACACCTGACTATTTTAGAGAAAGACGCAACGCACGCGACAGTGTGTGGTGTGGAACGTGATTGGCTTAAGCAGGCGCTGGATACTTTCCGCGAAGCGAACATTATCTTTCGTAAAGTATTGCCTGATACCTTAGCGTTGCCTTTAGAAGATCAGGGCATCAGTGCGCTGCAGATCGACCAACATTGGTTATTGCGTCAAAGCAACTATCAAGCAGTGTCGATCAATGAGGCGTGGCTAGCGATGTTCTTACAAAGCGATTGGGTTGCCTTAGATGACGAAGAGCAATCACCAACGATTTTTAGCTACACCGCACTGCCAAGTGATGACGTTCAACTGCAAAGTGGCATTGAGTGGCAAGCTAAACCTGCGGAACTGGTGATGTCTTTACTGAGCCAACAAGCCATTACAAGTGGCGTAAACTTACTGACTGGCACCTTTAAAACCAAATCTTCATTCAGTAAGTACTGGCGTGTATGGCAAAAAGTAGCGATCGCAGCTTGTTTGCTGGTGGCGGTGATCGTCACTCAGCAAGTCTTAAAGGTTCAGCAGTACGAAGCACAAGCCGAAGCGTACCGAACGGAGAGTGAACGTATTTTTAGAAGCGTACTTCCGGGCAAGCAACGTATTCCGACGGTCAGCTACCTTAAGCGCCAGATGAACGACGAAGCTAAGAAGTATGGTGGCTCGGGTGATGGTGATTCCTTACTTGGATGGCTAGCGTTACTGCCAGAAACTTTAGGACAAGTGAAAGCCATCGAAGTGAATAGTATTCGCTACGACGGCAACCGCTCAGAGGTGAGATTGGAAGCGAAAAGTACTGACTTCCAATATTTCGAGACTGCGCGAGTGAAACTTGAAGAGAAGTTTACCGTTGAGCAAGGGCCATTGAATCGTAATGGTGATGCCGTATTTGGCAGCTTTACTCTTAAACCCCATCAATAACCTGCGTAAGGAGATCAGTGATGAGAAATATGATTGAGCCACTCCAAGCGTGGTGGACTTCAATAAGTCAAAGAGAGCAACGATTAGTGATTGGTTGCTCAATTTTATTGGTGGTCGGTGTCGTTTATTGGGGGCTAATCCAGCCACTCAGTCAGCGAGCTGAACTTGCGCAGACCCGCATTCAAAGCGAGAAGCAACTACTGGCTTGGGTAACCAATAAAGCCAATGAAGTGGTTGAACTACGAGGCAGTGGCGGCATTAGTGCCAGTCAACCTCTGAATCAATCTGTGCCTGCTTCTATGCGTCGCTTTAATATCGAGCTAATACGTGTGCAACCACGTGGCGAGATGCTGCAAGTCTGGGTGAAACCTGTGCCTTTTAATCAGTTCTTAGATTGGCTGACATACTTGAAAGAGAAGCAGGGTGTCGAAGTTGAGTTTATGGACATTGATCGCTCCGATAACCCAGGGGTTATTGAGGTCAACCGACTACAGTTTAAACGAGGTTAATGTGAAACGCGGTTTATCTTTGAAGTTAGGTTTACTTTTTGGCGGCATCTTTATTGTCTTTTTCTCGGTTAGTCTGTTGCTGCATCTACCGGCCTCTTTTGTACTCAAACATGCACCGGCTGTGCGTGGCTTGAATATTGAAGGTGTTGAAGGAACGGTTTGGCAGGGCAGCGCCAATAATATCGCCTGGCAGCGTGTTAATTACGGTTCAGTACAGTGGGACTTTCAGTTCTCTAAACTCTTCCAAGCCAAAGCTGAATTAGCGGTTCGTTTTGGTCGTAATAGCGACATGAACTTGTCAGGAAAAGGGCGTGTTGGGTACAGCATGAGTGGTGCGTATGCGGAAAACTTAGTCGCATCAATGCCCGCTGCTAACGTGATGAAATATGCTCCAGCCATTCCAGTCCCGGTTTCAATTGGTGGACAGGTTGAGCTGACGATCAAGCATGCGGTTCATGCTCAACCTTGGTGTCAGTCTGGTGAAGGTACTGTGGCTTGGTCTGGTGCTGCAGTCGATTCACCTGTTGGTTCGTTAGACCTTGGTCCTGTGATTGCGGACATAACCTGTGAAGACAGTACAATTGCAGCCAAAGGCGTTCAGAAGAGCACTCAAGTAGACAGTGAGTTCTCAGCGAGTCTAACATCTAACCAGCGCTACACATCTGCAGCGTGGTTTAAACCGGGTGTTGAATTCCCGCCAACGATGCAAAATCAGCTTAAATGGTTGGGTAATCCTGATAGCCAAGGTAAGTACCAGTTTACTTATCAAGGTCGTTTTTAGCTAAACGGCTAAGGGTCACTAAATTACGAGATATAAAAAACGGGCACCTCACTGAGGTGCCCGTTTTGTTTGTTCTGAGAATCTAGAGGATATCTGACAGTTAAAGGGAGCAAACTCGCCTAGTCTTTGCCTTGCAAAATTTCTACCCACGGTAAATCTGCATCACCGAGTACAATGAAGTTCGGGTTTTCTAGCGTTTCTCTTTCATTGTACGAAAGCGGTTCTAGTTGAGTACTTAAGATACGTCCGCCAGCTTCTTCAACAATGCACTGCGTTGCGGCGGTATCCCACTCTCCGGTTGGTCCAAGGCGCAGATAACAATCCACAGCGCCTTCTGCGACTAAACAGGCCTTAAGCGCTGCTGAGCCTAGAGGAACCAAATCATAATTCCATGCTGAGCTCATACGGCTAGTGATGCGATTGATGTCCTGGCGACGGCTGATCGCCATGGCGATTGACTGGTTTGGCAGCTCGTGACGATGCGTTTTGATTTTCACGCTGTCATTAAGGTCTGGGATCTTCCAAGCGCCTTTGCCACTGTAAGCGTAATAGCTCACACCTGAAACGGGTGCGTATACCACGCCCATCACTGGCTTGTTATGCTCGATTAGGGCGATAATTGTCGCGAAATCACCACTTCGTGCGATGAACTCCTGGGTGCCGTCCAGTGGGTCAACTAACCAGTAGCGATCCCATTGAGAGCGTTGCTCTAGGCTGATGTCGGCGTCTTCTTCGGATAATACGGGAATATCAGGCGTCAATTCACTGAGTTTTTTTAATATCAGCTTATGTGCTGCAAGATCGGCACTGGTTACTGGAGTGTCATCACTCTTAATGAACTCTTCGTAATCCTTTTTCTCGTAGATCTCTAAGATGAGTTGACCAGCAGAGCGAGCAATCTCAATGACAGAGGGTAGGAGGTGAGACAAATCTTTTGTTATTGGCATAAATGTTCTCTTACTCTTAGAGCGAGCCTGAATGTTCTAGTTATTGTTTAATACACGAAGGCTTAAAAGCAGGGCTGTAATACTCCGAGCCTCACAGAAATCGAGATGTGTTAACAGTTCTTCGGCTTGAGCAAGTGGCCAGCGCACAATATCGAGAGGCTCTGGCTCATCACCTTCTAGCTTTTCTGGGTAGAGGTCTTCTGCAATAAACAGCGTCATTTTGCTAGAGAAGTAAGAGGGTGCAAGGATCACTTCCTTCAGCGGAGTAAGCTTGTTGGCACCGAAGCCTATCTCTTCTTTGAGTTCGCGAACGGCGGCTTCGTTTGGCTGCTCACCTGGATCAATCAGCCCTTTTGGAAAGCCAAGTTCGTAGCGTTCAGTTCCCGCTGCATATTCACGTACTAATAGAATATCGCCTTGCTCAGTAATAGGAACCATCATCACTGCGTTGCGCCCGCTGGGCTTCATGCGTTCGTAAGTGCGCTCTTCGCCGTTTGAAAAGCGTAAGTCGAGAGACTCGATAGAGAATAGTCTTGATTGAGCGACAGTTTGTTTAGCCAAAATCTCTGGCTTGGTCCTTTTCGTCATTGCGCTCGCTCCTTAGCTCATTGGAATTCTTTCTTATAAAGTCATTCTAATATAGGGGAAATGACCTTGAGTTCCTAGATCCGAGTTTTCATATCCGAAAATTATTGAAGCAGGAATCGATTACGATCACTTGAATACCTTACTCAAGATGGTAACGAGGTGAAAATATGGTTGTATAGCAAAAGAGTATAGAGAGAACGCGATAGTCCTAACTTGCTTATCCACATAACAAAAAAGGTTGATGCTTGCGCATCAACCTTTCAAATAACAACTAACACTAAATCAGTGATTAGTAGTAAGAGTGCTCACCACGATCGTGCTCAGTTGCATCACGAACAGCAGTCAGTTCACCTTCAAACTGTTGAAGAAGTTCTTTCTCGATGCCTTCTTTTAGCGTTACATCAACCATAGAACAACCGTTACAACCACCACCGAATGCTACAATAGCTGCGCCGTCTTCAGTGATTTCTACCAAGCTAACGTGACCGCCGTGACCAGCAAGTTGTGGGTTAACTTGTGTTTGAATTGCGTATTCAACACGTTCTAGAAGTGGTGCATCGTCTGCGACTTTACGCATCTTAGCGTTTGGTGCTTTAAGCGTTAGCTGAGAGCCCATTTTGTCAGTAACGAAGTCAATTTCAGCTTCATCTAGGAACGGTAGGCTTAGCTCATCTACGTATGCAGAGAAAGCTTCGAATTTAAGCTCTGTGTCAGACGCTTCGATAGCATCTGTTGGGCAGTAAGAAACACCACACTCTGCGTTTTGTGTACCCGGGTTTACCACGAACACACGAATGTTTGTACCTTCAGGCTGCTGTGACAGCAGATTGGCAAAATGAGTTTGAGCTGTTTCTGTAATAGTAATATTTGACACGACGAATACCTGAGTAGATTTGTAGGTTATTAGCGCCATTCTACTCCTGTCAGATTTGTAATTCAGCCCTTTTTTGTTGGATTGCTGTACAAGTAGTGATTCACAGCTTTTATCCAGAGGGCTCAGGAGTGCGGCAGATGCAGTAAATATCAATCCTTTTAACGTCCACTTCAAGTAGTAATTGGCATAATTGATACACAGTACTGCCGGTGGTTACAACATCATCAATTATCGCGACGTGAGAGGGGATAGTTCCTTGAACGTCTTGTTTTCGCAGCGCAAAAGCGCTCTTTAGATTGTGTAATCGTGCGGATTTAGTCAGCCCCTGCTGGGAAGCCGTTGAGCGAATTCGACGAAAGAGCACATCACTTTCAACGCCAAGCTCTTGAGCCGTGTAGTCGGCTAGCAGCTTACTTTGATTAAAGCCGCGATGAGTATATCGACGCCAATGCAGCGGCACGCTGGTGATCAGCGGAGCAGGATATTCGATACGTGATGCCAATAGCTTAGATAGATCACGTGCAAACCAAAACTTATCAGCGTACTTCATTTGCTGAATGTAACCTGCTGTAGGGAAGGTGTAATCGCCGACACAGTAGAGGCGATGCCAAGGTGGAGGTTGAGATAAGCACTGTCCGCACTGCTCTACTGTGAGCAGTGTTTTTAAACCACATCGTTGGCAGCGTGGTACTGGCTGAAAGAGTTTGAGACAAGAATTGCACCATCGAGGATGTGTATCACTGGGCAGTTTATCAAGTTTGCACAGGTGGCATTGAGGTGTGACCAGACGTGGTGTGTGTTTTTGTAGCCAATCGGATAACATAGCTCGTGATGCTTTTGGGTTATGGTGTTCCTTTTGCTCACCATACTGAAAAGCGCGGATTATCGCTGATGGAAAAAGTAGGGAATATTGAGAATGAGTGACGCGTTATATTGGCATGTTTCTGGGCAAGGGCCTGATTTAGTACTGGTTCACGGCTGGGGAATGAACGGTGCGGTATGGCAACAAACCGTTAATGCATTACAAGCTGATTTTCGAGTACATGTTGTCGATTTACCAGGGTATGGACACAGCGCGCACTGCCACGCTCAAGATCTTGAAGAGATTGCTCAGCAGCTTTTGGCCGAAGCACCAAAGCAAGCGATTTGGGTGGGTTGGTCACTTGGAGGCTTGGTCGCAACGCACATGGCTCTCCATCACTCAGATTACGTGAGCAAGCTGGTGACTGTCGCCAGTTCTCCCAAATTCGCCGCTGCAAAAGAGCCCGTGTTATGGCGAGGCATTCAGCCCAACGTATTAAGCGCATTCACCGAGCAACTGGTTGAAGATTTCCAAACCACCATCGAACGCTTTATGGCATTGCAAGCCATGGGCAGCCCTTCAGCAAGGCAAGATGTAAAACAACTCAAGCAAGCGGTGCTGTCTCGCCCGTTGCCGAACCCAGACTCATTATTGGCAGGATTAAAGATGCTGTCGGATGTCGATCTGCGTGAACAACTGCCTGAGATTTCAGTACCAATGCTACGCTTGTATGGTCGATTAGATGGATTGGTGCCAATCAAGGTTGCGAAAGACTTAGGCACAGCCTTGCCTCATACCGAGCAATACATATTTACCCAGTCTTCGCATGCACCGTTTATGACCGAAGCGGATGCCTTTTGCAGTGAGCTTGTCAGCTTCGCACAAAAATAATTGCTAAATATATATCCGGCTTGGTCGATATATAAGCTAATACCAATCACAGTAAGTGTTCAAAAATAGCGTAGGTAAAAGGCTTGAGAACAAGGCAGCTTTTTTTTGACAAGTAGTTTCGATAAGTAGTTATTCTACAATCAAAAAATCTAACGCCGTTATCGAGCATTTTAACAAGCTAGGATGATCAGTTATTTACTACGATTGGTATAACACCAACGTGTTGCATGATACTCAGACCTAACTCTCTCCAGAGCTGATTGCGCTAAGTTGGGCTATGCCTGTTGTGCGTTCTCGGTACAACAGTGTTATGGCAATATTGATGGGCGATTCTTGAGGAGAGTTCGCGATGATTGTGTCACCTGCAACTGCAGTGAGTGTTCCACTAATCGCCCCGTCCGTTAATGTGCAAACAGAGCAAGTTGCGCGTGATAATAGAGTCCGAGAACCTATTGCTCCCGCAGTAGCATTGGCGAGAACCAATGCAGAGCGTAAGGTAAAATCAGACGATAAACGAAGGCAGCAGTCGGCTTGGGATCCTTCAGACCATCCAGGTTATGAAATGGAGAACGAGTCAGAGGCCAATTCGGTTAGCCAAGAAGAGCCACAAGACCCTTTTGATCGGCTGTTCAGCTTATTGGCACTGAAAACATACAGTGCTGATCAAGGCAAAGGTTATACCATGCGTTTCCGCCTGCCAAAGCATGTTTTAGATGCGGCGATTCAGGAAGGACAGATGGAGAAACGACGTAAGGTCATAAAGTATCATTATGGTCATGCTGTTGCGCCTCATGCTCCATCAGAGATGTTGGTGGTCTTATAAATCAAAAGTTTACGAGCCAACCAAGCTTCGATGTCTTTTTTGAACACATAATAAAAAAACCTGCATACCCTAAGGGATGCAGGTTTTCTGTTTTAAGCACATCAGCTTTTTAGATGAGCTAATGGATTACTTTTTCGCTTTAGCAAAAGCGGCAGCGAATGCTCCACCCATTGCAGCGTTTTGTTGCGGCTCTTCACGACGGCGTTGGCCACCTTGCGAGTTTTGATTCGAGCGGTTTTGTGTATGAGGTGCACTTGAACGTTGAGCACGGTTGTCTTGTCCAGGCTCGTCCTTCATACGCATGCTCAGTGCAATACGTTTACGCTGAACATCCACTTCCATCACCTTCACTTTCACGATGTCGCCCGCTTTAACCACTTCACGTGGGTCAGAGACAAAGCGATCGGTCAGCGCTGAAATATGCACTAAGCCATCTTGGTGAACACCAATATCAACGAAGGCACCAAAATTCGCCACGTTCGATACCACACCTTCTAGAATCATGCCTGGTTCTAGGTCTGAAACGCTGTTTACGCCATCTGCGAAGGTTGCAGTCTTGAACTCAGGGCGAGGGTCGCGTCCCGGCTTATCCAGCTCCTTGATGATGTCGGTGACCGTTGGAACACCAAAGTTTTCATTGGTGTAATCAACCGCGTGCAAACCACGTAAGAAGTCGGTGTTACCTACCAGAGATTTGATGTCTTTGTGGTTTTTCTCGGCAATGGTTTTCACTACTGGGTAAGCTTCTGGGTGAACCGATGATGCATCTAACGGGTTCTTACCATCCATAATACGTAGGAAACCAGCACACTGTTCAAAGGCTTTTGGCCCTAAGCGAGCGACTTTCTTTAGCGTAGTACGTGCTTCGAAGCGACCATTCTCATCACGGAAATCCACGATGTTCTGAGCGATGGTGCTAGAAAGGCCGGCTACGCGAGTAAGTAGCGCGGCAGACGCTGTATTCACATCAACGCCTACGGCGTTTACACAGTCTTCGACAATCGCATCTAGGCGCTTAGCGAGCATAGTTTGGCTCACATCGTGTTGGTATTGGCCCACACCGATCGATTTAGGGTCAATCTTCACTAGCTCTGCCAGTGGATCTTGCAGACGACGAGCAATAGACACCGCACCACGAATTGATACATCCATGTTCGGGAACTCTTTTGCTGCTAGTTCAGACGCAGAATACACCGATGCGCCTGCTTCGCTAACAATGATCTTTTGCGCTTTTAGGTTGCCGCGTTTAATTACGTCAGCCACAAAGCTGTCGGTTTCGCGTGAAGCCGTACCGTTACCAATCGCAATCAAATCAACATTGAATTGACGAACCATCTGCTCAACCACGTGTGCCGATTTGTCGTATTGCTTTTGAGGTGGGTGAGGGTAAATAGTTTCTGTTGCCAAAACCTTACCGGTTGAATCCACGACAGCGATTTTCGAACCGGTGCGTAAACCTGGGTCCAAGCCTAAGGTTGCTCGAGGACCAGCTGGCGCTGCCATGAGTAGGTCTTTTAGGTTGGTTGCGAATACTTCAATCGCTTCGATCTCTGCACGCTCTTTCATTGCGCCCATCAATTCAGTTTCCATGTGCATAGAAACCTTGATGCGCCATGCCCAGCTAATCACTTGCTTACGCCAAGCATCCGCAGGTGCGCTGCTTAGGGTAATGCCGTAGTGATCAGAGATGATGTTTTCGCAGTATGAACCACGTACACCTTCTTCTTGCTCTGGGTCTGCGTTCATTGCCAGTGTTAAGAAGCCTTCATTACGGCCACGCAGCATGGCAAGTGCACGGTGAGACGGCACTTTGCTGAGTGTTTCGTTGTGCTCGAAGTAGTCTTTGAACTTCTCGCCTTCTTGCTCTTTACCTGTCACTACACGAGCGACTAGCTCTGAGTTGCGTGTTAGGTGTTGGCGAATCTTTTCTAGTAGGTTTGCGTCTTCCGCAATGCGTTCCATGATGATCGCACGAGCACCATCGAGAGCAGCTTTGGTATCGGCAATGCCTTTATCGTTGCTGATGAAGTTCGCCGCTTCCGTTTCTGGATCGTGCTGTGGTTCATTCCACAGTGTGTCGGCAAGTGGTTCTAAGCCCGCTTCAATCGCGATCTGGCCTTTAGTACGGCGCTTTGGTTTGTATGGCAGGTATAAATCTTCTAGGCGAGTCTTGCTGTCTGCTTGAGTGATATCACGCTCGAGTTCTGGCGTGAGTTTTCCTTGGTCTTGAATCGACTTAAGAATCGTTTGGCGACGATCGTCGAGCTCGCGAAGGTATGAAAGGCGACTATCAAGGTTACGTAGCTGGGTATCGTCTAAGCCACCCGTAACTTCTTTACGGTAGCGGGCAATAAAGGGAACGGTATTACCGTCGTCAATTAGGTTTACTGCGGCAGTGACTTGCTCTGAACGAACATTCAGTTCTTCAGCGATCAGTCGACAGATAGCTTGGCTCATCCGATGAATCTCTTATTTAATATCATGACAAATACATGGGGGTGAGCGTACGCTTTTTCTAGCTTTGGCTGTGTAATTATCCTGTCAGAAGTCGAATTTCCGTTTCTGATACCCGCTTTGTGCGAGATCTCTTACAAGTGATGTGAGAGTAAGTCGCTTTAGACCGATGAAATCGTCTTGATGTTACACTAAGTTGCTGATTTTATTTGATTGTGTGTTTGTGGGCGTATTTCTCACCTGAAATGTTTTTTAAGACTATCTAGGAAACACGGCCATTTGCCGTAATATTTAACTTGTCGACAGGGAGTTGGCAGGAACAGGAAAAAGCCTAATGGACTAGGTATCTTCAGGATGAAGATTTGATTACTTAGGATGAGTGGTCAGCAAGGAAGTGATAATCTCTGGATGAGATTCGCCAGTCAGGATGACAGGCTAGAATGGACACCGCTAGGATGGCGATGAACAAAAAGGAAATTGGTTAAAGGATTTAGCCACTATCAAGGAAAGATGCAGGGAGCACCTTATCTCGAAGAGATAAACAGTAGCCGGATTGCTGCGATAGAGACTTAACCCCGCTAGGCGAAAGCCTTGCGGGGTTTTCTTTTATCTGGAGTTTGGGTTTGCTGAACACTCAGTTTATCGCTAAGTGTTTATTAAGTTTGGTTATTCGTTGTCTGCGTAGCGAATCGAGTTAATGAACCACTCTTTGTCGCCTTCCGGTGTTTTTACCGTAAACTCGTCATCTACTTCTTTCTTGAGCAGAGCTCTAGCCATTGGTGAGTCGATAGAGATATAGCCTTTAGCATCGCCGTAGATCTCTTCTGGGCCGACAATTCGAAACTTCTTAATTTCCCCATCATCATTCTCAATTTCGACCCAAGCACCGAAAAATACCTTACCTTCTTGTTGTGGCGAGTAATCAACGATCGTGACATCAGGTAGGAACTTTCTTAAAAAACGCACTCGGCGATCGATCTGACGAAGTAGACGCTTATTGAAGGTGTAATCTGCGTTTTCTGAGCGATCTCCAAGGCTTGCCGCCCAAGTGACTATCTTAGTAATTTCAGGGCGCTTCTCGTGCCATAAGTGGTCATGTTCTGCTTTGAGTTTGTTATAACCTTCTCGGGTGATAAGTTTGGTTTTCATAAATCTGACTTAATGAAATGATGATCTAAGATAGAATATATAGAAAGGCAACATACGTTAACAATTATTTAGGCGACTTTTTCTCCAATAATGTTACATTTTTAATGTCTTATACCAATATACAATTTACCAAGAATGCTTAACCTTAGGTTTAAGCTTTAATAGGTGGAACCATTACATGCAAGAAAACTACAAAATTTTAGTGGTCGATGACGATGCTCGTTTACGTGCACTGTTAGAACGCTATCTGTCAGAGCAGGGCTTTCAAGTGCGTAGCGTGGCAAACAGTGAGCAGATGGACCGCCTGTTAACCCGTGAAAATTTTCACTTGATGGTATTGGATTTAATGTTGCCGGGCGAAGATGGTCTATCGATCTGTCGTCGTCTACGAAACGCAAACAACTCGCTACCAATCCTGATGCTTACTGCAAAGGGTGATGAAGTGGATCGCATTGTGGGCTTGGAAGTGGGTGCTGATGATTACCTGCCAAAACCATTTAATCCACGTGAACTGCTTGCTCGTATCAAAGCGGTACTGCGTCGCCAAGTCATTGAAGCACCGGGTGCACCAAGCACAGAAGAGTCTGTGGTTGAGTTTGGTGAGTTCCGCTTGAACTTAGGTACTCGCGAAATGTTCCGCGGTGAAGAGCCAATGCCGCTTACTTCGGGTGAATTTGCGGTTCTTAAGTCCTTGGTAACGAATGCTCGTGAGCCAATGTCTCGCGATAAGCTGATGAACATGGCTCGTGGCCGTGAGTATTCAGCAATGGAACGTTCTATCGATGTTCAGATTTCACGTCTGCGTCGTCTAGTTGAAGAAGATCCAAGCAAACCTCGCTACATCCAAACGGTGTGGGGCTTGGGTTATGTATTCGTTCCAGATGGCAAAGCTGTGTAATTCAGCTTAATAAGCTCTACAGTAGCTTTATCGATTCTGTGAATCTTACGGGTCATCTCATTAATATGCGATGGCCCGTTTTCTATTCAGCACAATGGTTTAGAGTTATAGTCATATAACACTTTCTTTATCTTTCTACATCTCGGGTACCCCATGCGTATACGTAGCTCCTTTACTCAGTCGATAGTGCTTTTCTTAACGCTATTGGTCGCTAGCCAAATTTTTTCTTATTACGCGGTGTTTAACTATGCGTTGATGCCAAGTTTGCAGCAGTTTAATAAGATTTTGGCTCACGAGCTAAACCTGGTATTGGACCAAGGCAGTGATATCGAGATCGATGCGCCATTGCGTCAGCGTGTGCTTGAACAGCTCGGGGTAACCGTTCACGCCAAGGACAGCGAAGCGGCGGGTGAGTATTACCATGCGGTCGCAATCGACCTGATGAGTGAGGAGATGACCAAGGAGCTGGGTTCTGAAACTGAAGTGCGGCTGATCTTGGGTAAAGAGAGCTATGTGCTTTGGATGGACATTGCGCAGTTACCCAACTCTTTAATTCGTATTCCGTTATCAGAGCTGCAAGAAGAGGATTTTGCACCACTGTTTCGTAACAGTCTGATCATGGCGCTGTTGATTGTCGCAGGTGGTTGGCTGTTTATCCGATTGCAAAACCGTCCGTTGATAGCGCTAGAGAAAGCGGCGCAAGGTGTCGGGCGAGGTGATATTCCACCGCCATTGCCAGTTCAAGGCGCACAAGAGATTCGCTCGGTAACTCGAGCCTTTAACCAGATGTCGAAAGGCATCCAAGAGCTAGAAGAAGACCGCGCCTTGTTGATGGCGGGTATCAGCCATGATTTACGTACTCCGTTAACGCGTATTCGCTTAGCAACCGAGATGATGTCGCCAGAAGAGAGCTATTTGGCGGAAGGCATCATCAGTGATACCGAAGAGTGTAACGAGATCATCAGTCAGTTCATGGATTACCTAAAGCCTGTTGACAGAGACTCATTCCAAGCGGTGTTTGTCGATGATATTGCGCGAGAAGTCTCTAGCTCTGAAGGTGGCTATGAGGTCCAGATTGAAACCGATATTCCAGAAACCATGAAACCTGCGTTGGGCAACCCGATCGCAATGAAGCGTGCTGTGAGCAACTTGGTGGTGAATGCGCTGCGTTACGGTAATGGTTGGGTCAAGGTATCAACTGGTATGACGGCGGATAACAAGCTTGCTTGGGTGACGGTAGAAGATAACGGGCCGGGTATTCCACAAGACCAGATCGGAAAGCTGTTTGAACCTTTCACGCGTGGTGACACGGCTCGTGGTAGCGAAGGAACGGGCTTGGGCTTAGCAATTGTGAAACGTATCGTTAGCCAGCATCAAGGTGCTGTTGTGGTCAATAACCGCAGTGAAGGTGGCTTAAAAGCGCAGATCAGTTTCCCGGTTAAGCCCTAGTTATCATCGGTCCGTTTGATGACGATAAGTTCGGTTCGGGGAACTGTTAAGAGATCCCCGACTCGGTCATTCTTCCCTCTCCGAGGATGACGAATTGCTAACCATGGACTTTGATGATGAAAGTTTACTTTGATCGTCATTCCCTATCGTGAGGAACGAGCGAATAGGGAATCTCGCTCTTGCTTGATGAAAGTAACGCACACTAAAAAGGCTTCCTTGAGGAAGCCTTTTTTACGTTTGAATACGGTCTCAGTGTTAACTATGCCTTAGTGTTAACTACGCCTTAGAGTAAACATCGCGTTCACCCAACCAACGGTTGATGATCGCCTTAGCATTGTCTGGGTAGCTATCGTGAATATGACGCGCAATACGCTGCACTTCAGGGATCAAACGTTGGTCTCGTACCAAGTCAGCAATCTTAAAGTCTGCCAAGCCCGTCTGCTTAGTGCCAAGCAGCTCACCGGGCCCTCGAATTTCTAAATCTCGCTGTGCAATCACAAAGCCATCGTTACTTTCACGTAGCACACCTAAGCGTTTCTGAGCGGTTTTAGACAGTGGTGAGTGATACAGCAATACACAATGGCTTGCGACCGAACCACGGCCGACACGGCCACGCAGTTGGTGCAGTTGCGCTAGGCCAAGACGTTCTGGGTTCTCGATGATCATTAAGCTCGAATTCGGAACATCCACGCCCACTTCAATCACGGTTGTCGCAACCAATAGATGCAGCTTGTTCTCTTTGAACTCTCTCATCACCGCCTGTTTCTCGGCGGGTTTCATTCGGCCATGGACTAAACCAATTTTTACGTCAGGCAGTTTGCGTTGTAGCTCTTCTGCTGTATCAGCTGCAGCTTGAGCTTCCAGTACTTCCGATTCATCAATCAGCGTACATACCCAGTAGGCTTGTTTGCCTTCATTGAGACACGCATTTTTCACACGTTCAACAATGTCATCGCGCTTGGTATCAGGAATTGCCACGGTTTGAATTGGGGTTCGTCCCGGTGGCAGTTCATCAATAATCGAAGTTTCGAGGTCGGCATAGGCCGTCATTGCTAACGTTCGTGGGATTGGGGTAGCGGTCATGACCAACTGATGGGGGTAGTAGCCTTGCTTTGCGCCTTTCTCACGTAGCTCTAATCGCTGGTGGACACCAAATCGGTGCTGTTCATCAATGATCACTAAACCAAGGTTTTTGAACTCGACATGCTCTTGGAACAGGGCATGAGTACCGACCACCATTTGCGCTTCGCCACTGGCAATACGTGTTAGTTCAGTTTCACGAGCTTTGCCTTTGAGCTTACCTGCTAGCCATCCAACTTGAATACCCATTGCCTCAAACCAGTTGGCAAAGTTAATCGCGTGTTGTTCTGCGAGTAGTTCAGTGGGTGCCATAAGTGCTACTTGTTGACCGTGTTCCAATGCGCGAACCGCCGCCAGTGCAGCGACTAAGGTTTTACCAGAGCCCACATCACCTTGCACTAAACGCATCATAGGATGCGGCTTTTCCAAGTCAGCTTCGATCTCTTTGGTCACTCGTGCTTGGGCATTGGTTGGTGAAAACGGCAGCTGAGCCAGTAGCTTATCTTTAAGGGTGTTTACTGGAGGAAAAGGCATTGCCTTGTCTTGCTGCCCTTTGCTACGAACAGACAACATAGACAGGTTTTGAGCCAGTAACTCTTCCATAATTAGGCGCAGTTGCGCAGGGTGCTTGCCTTCATCAAACAGCTCTAGGTCAATGCCCGGGGGCGGCCTGTGAATGGTATGCAGTGCTTGTGCGAGGGTAATTTGGTGGTCGTATAAACCTGATGGGAGAAGCTCGTTAACTGCGGCCTTGTCGATTAGCTCTAAGGCTTGATCGGTAAGATTACGCAGCGTGACTTGTCTTAGCCCTTCGGTGGTTGGGTACACCGGAGTCAGATTGGCTTCAACGTCTGGCTGTTGCCTCGGCGCAAAGAATTTGTAGTCCGGATGGACGATCTCAAGCCCCATATTACCGCGCTTGATCTCACCATAAGCATGCACTTGTTTGCCTTCGGCAAAGTTATTCTTCATGCCTGCAGTGAAGTTGAAAAAACGCAGTGTAATAGTGCCATTACCATCACTGATCTTTACTGCGAGCATCTTACGTTTACCGAAAATGGTATCGACGTGCATTACCTTGCCTTGCACTGCTGCCCATAAACCAGCATGCAGTTTTACGATTGGATAGATACGCGTTCGATCTTCGTAGCGCAAAGGCAGGTGAAACAGTAAATCTTGTACGTTGTTAAGCCCAACCTTCTCCAGTTTCTCTGCGACTTTTGCGCCGACTCCAGATAAAGAGTTGAGAGGGATAGCAGATAAAAGCTGTGACATAACAAGGCTCATAAACATAAGAGAGATAATCTATTCAAGCATTTTACTGGATTTTTGTACAGGATAAAGCGTAAGAGCAGATTAGGAGCAGATGCGGGATGCGGGTAAACGAGATGCGAAGGGATAAGAGCAGATGCGGGATGCGGGTAAACGAGACACGAAGGAATGAAGAGCAGATACGGGGTACGAGTAAACGAGATACGAAAAGATTAAAAAAGATGTGGAGCCAAGATGGTGAGTCACGAAGTCTTTTGCTCTTCGCATCTCGCCATCTCGAATCCCTCATCTTTACTTTGATCAGTTCTTACGACGTCTTACTTTCAGCGCGTGTGGCATCACACGTAGCTTTTTCATAATACTTGCAAGATGAACACGATCTTTGGTGGTCAGCAAGATAGTCACTGTGTACAGGCGTCCATCACGTTCTTCAGTTGAAATACCGTGAATGTTCGAGCCTGTTTTCGAGATAACGTTAGTTAACTCAGCCAGTGCACCTTGGTGATTCTGCAGATCAACCTGAAGTTCAGCAGTGAACTCTTGGTCGTAATCGTCAGACCATTCAACCGCCATGTATTTGTCTGGTTCTTTCTGGTAACCACGAACGTTTGGACACGTTTCACGGTGAACCACAAGGCCACGACCTGGCGATACATGGGCAATGATGTGATCATCTGGAATTGGGTGACAACAGTTAGCGAACGTCAGTAGTAGACCTTCAGCACCACGGATAGCCAATTTCTTCCTTGGTGTGTCACTGTTGTTTTCTACTTCAGTCAGTTCGTCAGCATCACCAAGCAGACGACGAGCAATTACGATACTCATCAGCTCACCAAGACCAATCGACGCCAGTAAGTCTTCAACGCTTTCTAGGCGTAAGTCAGACAATACATGGTCAATATTCTCTTGGCCGATATCGGCAATAGAGTGTTCGCCAAGTGCATGATTCAGTAAACGACGGCCTAGCGTGATCGACTCTTCACGACGCATGGTTTTTAGAACCTGACGGATCTTTGTACGTGCGCGTGAGGTCACTACGTAGTTGAGCCATGCTGCATTCGGACGTGCGCCCGGAGCACTGATGATCTCAATAGTTTGACCGTTCTTCAGCGATTTGCTGAGTGGGTAAGGGTTCATGTCTACACGAGCACCTACACACATGTTGCCGACATCGGTATGCACCGCGTAAGCAAAATCGACCGCTGTTGCGCCTGCCGGAAGCTCGACAATGCGACCCTTCGGCGTGAACACGAAGATCTCATCTGGGAACAGATCAGACTTAACGTTTTCAATGAATTCGAATGAGTTACCCGCGCTTTGTTGCAGCTCAAGTAAGCTCTGCATCCAACGTTGTGCTTTAACCTGTGCGGTTGTGCCATTACTGCTGCGTGAGCCGTTGCCTTTGTAAGACCAGTGCGCTGCGACACCTTTGTCTGCCATTTGATCCATATCTTCAGTACGGATCTGAACCTCAACTGGCACCCCGTGAGGGCCGATCATTGACGTGTGCAGAGATTGGTAGCCGTTGGCTTTTGGTACCGCAATGTAATCTTTCATGCGGCCAGGGCGAGGCTTGTACAGGCTGTGAGCCTGACCAAGTACGCGATAACAAGTATCTGGGGTATCAACCACGACGCGGAAAGCGTAGATGTCCATAATGGTGTGGAAGCGCTGCTCTTTAGTTTTCATCTTGTTGTAGATGGAGAACAGGTTTTTTTCACGACCAAGTACGCGAGCAGGCAAACCGACCTCTTCAAGGCGGCCTTCAATTTCGCTATGGATACGTTGGATCATTTCCTTACGGTTACCACGCGCAGCTTTCACTACGTTTTTAAGTACGCGATAACGGTTAGGATAGAGGGCTTCAAAGCCCAGCTCTTCTAGTTCGGTCTTGATGTTATGAATACCAAGACGGTGAGCTAGTGGAGAATAAATCTCTAGGGTTTCACGAGCAATACGACGCTTTTTGTCAGGACGAAGTGCCCCAAGCGTGCGCATGTTGTGAGTACGGTCAGCTAATTTGATCAAGATAACGCGGATGTCTTGCACCATGGCGAGAACCATCTTGCGGAAGTTCTCTGCTTGCGCTTCTTTGCGATCACGAAATTTAAGCTTATCCAGCTTAGATACACCATCAACCAATTCAGCAACGGTATTGCCAAATTTTTCCTCTAGATCTTCTTTAGTGACATCACAGTCTTCGATGACATCATGAAGCAGAGCAGCTTGCAGGGTTTCGATATCCAGACGCATTTCTGCCAGGATTCTTGAAACAGCTACAGGATGGATAATGTATGGTTCACCGCTTGAGCGGGTTTGCCCTTCATGGGCGTCTCTCGCTACCACATAAGATTGACGCAGAGCCTCAATTTGAGGCTCTGTTAGGTATTCTTGGGCAACGTCTTTGAGGCTATCGAATAGATACAAATTAAAGGCCCGGAAGGTTAATTAGTTCGAATGACGCTTTTTGCGAATATGAGCTAACGAGTGTGAGCGATGCTGCTTACTGCTGCAAGTTCAGCCGCTTCTTGCTCTTGTTGCTCTTGACGTTCACGAGCATCTAGTACGTCTTTAGTGATAAGACCTTCTTCGATTTCGCGAAGAGCGATAACCGTTGGCTTATCGTTTTCTTCAGGCACTAGTGAATCTTTACCGCCAGTTTGCATTTGACGTGCGCGGCGAGCCGCAATAAGAACTAGGTCGAAACGGTTGCCAACTTTTTCAACAGCGTCTTGAACAGTTACGCGTGCCATGAGGACTCCAAATAGTAATTAACTAATAAATTTTTGATGACGAGAAAGTATACAAGTTTAACTAGATACTTTCTAGATCACCGTATACTTATCTCAATAGAAAATCTAGGGGATCTAGATTATTCCGCTAATAAAGCAGTAAGCATGCCGCTGTATTTCGCTGCTTGCTTATCTTCTTTTAAGCGTTCCGCACGAATGATAGCTCTGAAGTCCATTAGGGCTGCATCAAAGTCGTCATTCACGATCACATAATCATATTCTGCATAGTGAGAAATCTCTGATTTTGCTTCGCTCATGCGTTTCGCAATAACTTCGTCGCTGTCTTGACCGCGAACATTCAAACGACGCTCTAGTTCACCATTTGATGGTGGAAGAATGAATACACTCTTCGCTTGAGGCATTTGTTCACGGATCTGACGAGCACCTTGCCAGTCGATATCTAGGAATACATCGATACCGCGGTTTAGGTTTTCTTCAATCCAAACGCGTGAAGTACCGTAGTAGTTGCCGAACACTTCAGCGTACTCTAGGAATTCACCTTTAGTAATAAGGTCTTCAAAATGATGCTTCTCTACGAAGTGGTAGTGAACACCATTTTCTTCACCAGGGCGCATACCGCGAGTGGTGTGTGAAACAGATACCTTCATTGCGTAGGTTGGATTGGTTTCTAGCATTGCTGAGATCAAGCTCGACTTACCTGCGCCACTAGGTGCAGATACGATGTAAAGAGTACCTTTGCCCATCTGTATATTTCCACTGTTGGTTGGATTGAGTGAAGGCAATAAACCTACACTTTAAAAGATAGCACTGACTCTAATTTTTGTTCCGATGGCGCATCTACTAATTGTGCCGTTGGTTACGTCTATAAAGAGATAACGAGTAAAACTAATAGAAGCAACTGGTGAAAATTAGGTCAGAAAAATGGAGGCGAAGAGTAGCATATTTAGATGATTGAGAACAACTGGCTTGATCGTTATTTATTAGCGAATGATCTTCTCAAGGATCTTTGTATAAATGTAATGACTCGTCATCGGTACTTTTTTATGTGATCTGGACAAAATTTGTTGAAGTTTTAATCTCAATCCTTACAATCCGCGCAAACGATTAAATGCTGTATATATCTAGTGATATGGACTAGATGTTTCTACTACCGAGCCTACCTTGGTGACTACAGTTTTTAGTGTAGAGACCTCTCTATTCTCACAGCATTTGAATCACCAAATTTTTAATTTATTGCAAAGGTTTTGTTGTGAGTACCGATTCCACCCTGAAAGCCCAGAACACCTCTGGCTCGCTTGATTCGATGTTTAAAATCACTGAAAGAAAAACCACGATTGGCACTGAGCTGTATGCGGGTTTCATTACTTTCTTGGCGATGAGTTACATTCTGGCGGTTAACCCAGCAATTTTGGGTGATATTCCAGGCATGGACAAAGGTGCCGTGTTTACTGCAACGGCTCTGTCTGCGGCAATCGCAACCCTAATTATGGGCATTTGGGGCAACTACCCTGTAATGCTAGCGCCGGGCATGAGTATGAACGGCTTTTTCAAAGGTCTGCTGTTAAGTGGATCTGTTGCCGTGCTTTGGAATGAAGCGCTGTTCGGTATCTTCCTATCTGGTATTTTGTACCTTGCGTTCTCATTGACCAATATTCGTAAATCGATGATTGAATCGATTCCTGAAGATTTGAAGTTGGCGATTACCGTGTCTCTCGGACTGTTCATTGCTTTCTTAGGTCTTAAGAATGCGGGCATCATCGTTTCTAACCCATTCGTATTGGTAGGCTTAGGCGACATTTCTGATCCAAAAGTGATCATCGCTTACGTGAGCATCTTCATCGCACTGGGTTGTATGGTTCGTGACATCAAGCTAGCAACGTTCATCTCATTCGTTTCTGCTATCGTGTTGACGATTCTTGCTGACGTCTTCATGGGCACTTCAAACGCACCAATCCCAGAGCAGTTCATTGCTATGCCACCAAGCATGGCTGGCAGCTTCGGCGCTATCTTCGATTTCTCTGCTTTCACGCCAGAGAAAATGTTCGACTTACTGTTCATCGTACTTATCTTCTTGATTGTCGATTTCTTTGATGGCTTGAGCACCATTGTCGGCGTTGGCCGTGATGCGGGTATCATCGATAAAGACGGCAAGGTGCCAAACGCGAAATCGGCTCTAGTAGCAGATGCGGGCGGTACTGTGATTGGTTCAATTCTTGGTACCACATCGATCACTGCTTTCTCTGAGTCTGGCATCGCTTCTTCTCAAGGTGCAAAAACGGGTTTGGCAGCAGTCATGGTGGCTGGTCTGTTCCTAATCTCGCTATTCCTATACCCAATCTTCTCTATCTTCTCGGCTGCAATGGTTGCACCGGCGATGGTAGTAGTCGGCATCTACATGGTCGGTCGCCTTGGTCAGATTAATTGGGAAAAGAAAGAGTCACGCATTGCAGCCTTTTTTACCATCATGTTCACAGTGCTAAGCTTCTCTCCTGCGAACGGTATGGCGATGGGCTTCATCAGCTACGCATTCACAATGGTTGTGGCAGGTAAGCGCAAAGAAGTACACCCGCTTATCTACGGACTGTGTGTGGTGTTCTTAACTTACCTGATTCTGCTTTAAGGCTAATTAGTCACTAAGAAGTCGCTAAGTAAAAGACAAACAGATGGCTCTGCAGTGAATGCGGGGCCATTTTTGTATTTGTTGCTTTTTACCGTTGCTTCTTAATGTTGGTTACCGATGAGTTGATGGCGTTAGCCTAAAGTCGGTGCTTTGACAGTACGCGACTTATATTGATGCATGCTATTGTAGAGACTGGATTAATTATTTTTTGAAGAGTGACTATGCCTTCTAACTTACCTAGATCTTTTAGTAAGCCGTTTTTAAAAGTATTCCACATTATGGAAGCGGTATTGCTGGTGGCGATCACGCTCGCGACCTTGTTTGCGATGGTCGAAGAGTTCATGCATGTCTTCGCTGAACGTCGAGTGCAATTGACCGACATTCTGCTGATGTTCATCTATTTAGAAGTGTTGGCGATGGTTCAGCAGTTTGTGATGAACGGTAAGATCCCAGTGCGATACCCAATCTATATCGCGATGATGGCGATTGCTCGTTACATCACTTTGGGCATGAAAGAACTCGATGCGGTATTGATCGTTTGGTTATCTTTAGCGGCATTTATCTTAGCAGCAGCAACTCTGTTGATTCGAGTCGGTCACCATTACTGGCCATATGTCGATCTCAGAACTAAGCAGCCGGACGAGTAAATTTTTTGAGATCAAAGTCTTACAAATCAAGCCCGGCGACCTAGCTGGGCTTGAATTCAAGCCAACCGAACAAAAAAACATCAATTATTTTCAAATAAAGCTTTACAACCCGACCCAGATCACCAAGAATGGCCTCGCTCTGTTTTCAGAGTTATTAAATGAAACATCAGTTGTAAAGTAAAACCCTTAGTATTGCTTCATTGTTATTCTCAGTGTTTCCCTTGGCTTCATAGATACATTAAATAATTCAAGCTTTCAGCGCATCGCACTTTTGGCGATTAATTTTTTATTTTTATATAAGGGACACATCATGTCTAACAAAGTAAACGGCGTAGTAAAATGGTTTAACGAAGAGAAAGGCTTCGGTTTCCTAACTCAAGACAACGGCGGCGCTGACGTATTCGTACACTTCCGTGCAATCGCTTCTGAAGGTTTCAAGACTCTTAAAGAAGGCCAACAAGTGTCTTTCGAAGTAGAGCAAGGCCAAAAAGGTCTTCAAGCTGCAAACGTTGTAGCTCTATAAGATTTTAAGTCGGCGCAGGTTGCATTAGCAACTTGCGTCACTTTCTCTCTCAAATCTGTTTTCCCCTCAGTTTTACCGTAACACTCTTCTCCACTAGCAATACCTCCTCAAAATATTCAAAAATCCTGTTTTACGTCCGTTATCTCGTTCTAACTATCGTTGTATCTGTTCTTTGCTCTAACTCAACCTTCTACGTAACAACCAGTCACTTGCTCATCCTGATTACTATTACTGTATCCATAAAAAAAAGCCCCTAAAATTAGGAGCTCATTTTGATCTAATCAACACTGATTAAGCTGATTATTCTTTATCGTGTACAGCTTACAGACTGTTATTCAATGTTTTGGATCTGCTCACGCATCTGTTCGATAAGAACCTTAAGCTCTACGCCTGATGCTGTGATGTCTGTGCTGATAGACTTAGACGCTAGCGTGTTTGACTCACGGTTGAACTCTTGCATCATGAAGTCTAGCTTACGGCCACAAGCGCCACCTTTCTTCAGTACTGCATTTGCTTCTTTCACGTGAGAATCTAGACGGTCTAGCTCTTCTGCTACGTCTGACTTCTGCGCAAGTAGGATAAGCTCTTGCTCAACACGAGAACCTTCAAGTTCGATTTTCGCATCTTCAAATTTGGTAAGAAGACGCTCACGTTGCCACTCTAGGATCTCAGGCATGCGTGCACGAACTTTCACTACTTCTTCAGTGATTGCATCTAAGCGCTTTACGATTAGCGCCTTCATGTTCTCACCTTCACGAGCACGAGCATCAATGAACTCTGCGATAGCATCGTTGAATGCTTCAAGTAGGTCTTTGTTGATGGCATCCATGTCTTGCTCTGGCGTTTCCATCACACCAGGCCAATTCATGACTTGGAATGGGTTCAAACGGCTGTCTTCACCTGTCATCGTCATTACTTGGTTCGCAGCATTGATTACTTGCTGAGCCAAACCTTCGTTAATGCTTAGTTCGCCCTTTGCAGCAGGGTTTGCTTCAAAGCGTAGGTTACATTCAACCTTACCGCGTGCAAGACGCTTACGGAAACGCTCACGCAAGATTGGCTCTAAACCACGGAACTGTTCAGGCATACGGAAGTAAGTTTCTAGGTAGCGTTGGTTTACACTACGGATTTCCCATACTGCGCTGCCCCAATCGCCTTTTACTTCTTTGCGTGCGTACGCGGTCATACTATAAATCATCGAATTTTCCTGTCTTTTATCATTCTGAAAATAACGCGCACGCATAGTATCACGATATGGTGTGCTCTCGAAGCCTGTCGCTTTTCACTGTAAATAGCCTTTCGTGATAAATAGCTTTGAACGGTAAATAGATTTGCACGATAAACTGCTATATAATCTTGCCCCAATCAAAACTGTCTCACCCCTTTCTTAGGTGATGCACTCTTTCGATAGTAAATCACTTCAGACTGTTAATAAGGTAGATACCAATGCGTCCAAATGACCGCGCTGTAGATCAAATTCGTCCAATTAAAATTACTCGTAACTACACAGCTTATGCTGAAGGTTCTGTATTAGTTGAGTTCGGCAACACTAAAGTTCTATGTAATGCGACGGTAGAAGAAAACGTACCGCGTTGGTTAAAAGGCCAAGGAAAGGGTTGGGTAACGGCTGAATACGGCATGCTGCCACGTGCAACGCACACTCGTAACCGTCGTGAAGCGGCGAGCGGCAAGCAAGGTGGTCGTACGATGGAAATCCAACGTCTGATCGCTCGTAGCCTACGTGCTGTTGTTGACCTGAAAGTAATGGGTGAAATTATGATCACTGTCGATTGTGATGTTATCCAAGCAGACGGCGGTACTCGTACTGCTTCTATCTCAGGTGCAAGCGTTGCAATGGCTGATGCTATCAACAGCCTACTAGCAAGCGGCAAACTGAAAAAGAACCCAATGAAAGGCCACGTAGCGGCAGTTTCAGTGGGCATCGTTGGTGCACAAGCACTGTGTGACCTTGAGTACGTTGAAGACTCAGCAGCCGATACCGACATGAACGTTGTAATGACGGAAGACGGTAAGATGATTGAGATTCAAGGTACCGCAGAAGGCGAACCGTTCAGCCACGAAGAGTTGATGCAGCTTTTAGCCCTGGCGAATAAGGGCATTGCTGATATTGTTGAAGCGCAGAAGTCGGCGTTAGCAGAATAGTTTTTAGATAGCTCCTTTTTTAAGGGGCTATTTTTTTGTCTGTAAAACCTGAAAGGGTGGTACAGGGCGTAAGTTAAGTTTTATTGAATAAACGTAGAGGAAAAACATGAAAGCATATCAACGTGAATTTATTGAATTTGCACTAGAGAAAGAAGTACTTAAGTTTGGTGAGTTTACTTTAAAGTCTGGCCGCAAGAGCCCTTACTTCTTCAATGCTGGATTGTTTAATACAGGTCGTGACCTAGCGCGCTTAGGTCGCTTCTACGCAGCAGCATTGGCTGATTCTGGCATTGAGTTTGATGTACTATTTGGTCCTGCATACAAAGGTATCCCAATTGCAACGACGACAGCGGTTGCACTAGCGGATCACCACGATGTAGACACGCCCTACTGCTTCAACCGCAAAGAAGCGAAAAACCACGGTGAAGGTGGCAACCTTGTCGGTAGCGCGCTTGAAGGTCGCATCATGTTAGTGGACGACGTGATCACTGCAGGTACTGCGATTCGTGAGTCGATGGAAATCATCCAAGCAAATGGCGCTGATTTAGCGGGCGTGCTTGTTGCTATCGACCGTCAAGAGAAGGGCAAAGGCGAACTGTCTGCGATTCAAGAAGTTGAGCGTGACTTCGGTTGTGCGATTATCTCAATCGTTAGCCTGACTGACTTGGTGACTTTCCTTGAAGAGAAAGGCACCGACGCAGCGCATCTAGAATCTGTAAAAGCCTACCGCGCTCAATACGGCATCTAATACTACTCGTAATTAGACTATAGAATGCACAAGGGGCTGATGATTCATCAGCCCCTTTTCTTTTGGTTCAGTATTCATTATTTATAACGAATGCCGCGCTCCACTTCTGGGTCTTCCATGGTCTTAAAGCGCTTGTGCAGCCACATCCACTGTTCTGGTGCTCTTAAGATAATCTTCTCAAGGTAGCGGTTCATGTAGGCGGCAGCCGCTTTCTCATCTTTCTGTGGATAGTCATCTTCAATTGATTCATCGGCCATGATCTCATATTTGCCATCGGCATTTCTAAAACCAGACCCCGGAACAAGTGCACATCGGCTCGTATAAGCCAGAATACTAGTGCCTGTTGTAGTACATGCATCTTCTACAGCGAAGAAAGGCACAAACACAGACTTGTTACGACCGTAATCATGATCCGGTAGGTAGAAAAGGATCTCACCTTGACGCAGGATTCGAATCATACGCTTCACGTCTTTACGGTGAATCAGGCGGTTGCCGTTTTGAGTACGACCACGGTATTGAATGAATTCATAAGCCGGATTGTTGTGCGGGCGATAAACACCTAAACCTGAAATACCGAGAACAGCCATTGCTCGCGCAGTGATCTCTAGGTTTAAGGCATGCACACAGCATAGAAGAACACCTTTACCGTTAGCTTTGTGCGTACGCAGTGTTTGGGTGTCTTTATCTACTAGGATTCGCTTGAAACGCCACGTTGGCCAGAACCAGGTAATGCCGGTTTCGATGAGTGCCATACCGGTGTTCTTGAAGTTCTCACTGACCATAGCCGCGACTTCATCTGCAGGCTTATCTGGGAAGGCGAGTTCCAAGTTACGTGTTGCGACCGCGACGCGCTTTTTACCATAGCGAGCACCCAAAGAGCCTAACGATCGGCCTAACAGCAGTAAGAGGCGATAAGGGAGAACGTTAACGATAAGCGCCAATAACCCAAAACCGAACCATACTCCCCAGTATTTAGGGTGGAGTAACGCCAGAGTAAAAGGTGGCTTAGTAATAACGTGTTGTGCAGTGCTGTTTGTCGGAGAAGTTTTCGTCGTCATAACCATCACTTAAGATTTGATTGCTACTTAATTTGATTGTTACTTAATCTGAGCGCTTAGCAGTGCCCAATAAGCATCAAAGTTTTCTGTTGGTTGATATTTGAAGTCTGAGCGAACAAATCGATTCAAGCTGCCTTCAACTTGACCGAGCAGTTGAGCGGCTAAGATTTTCTCATCAACCGGGAATGATTTCCCTTCACGAAGCTTTCTTTCACGCAGGATCTGGCGAAGTTGCGTCTCAATGCGTTCGAAAAGTTGGTTGATGCGATCACGCAGGCGTTCATTTTCAAACATTAGAGCATGACCAGATAAAATTCGAGTCAGGCCTGGGTTACGTTCTGAGAAAACTAAGATAAGTTGTAGTACTAGGCGTATGCGCTCTAGCGTGTCTTTCTCTTCATCCAGAATACGGTTGATTCGAGACATCAACGCTTCTTCAATGAACTCGATCAGGCCTTCAAACATGCGGGCTTTGCTTGGGAAGTGGCGGTATAACGCAGCTTCAGAAACACCCACTTGCTTGGCCAACTTTACCGTTGTGATACGAGAAGCACCTTCGGTCGATTCCAACATTTGTGCGAGAGCTTGTAGGATTTCTTCACGACGGTTTGATTTTCGAGTACCAGCCATCTATTTACTTCCTTTCCTAAAGATGAGGATTGAGTGAAGAAGGATTATAAACACCATTCAATTCTGTTTCCTAGTTTTGTAAGCCCTAGGTCAACAGAATCGAGAGGTGTCAGCAGATTATCAGAGCAAATTTGTGCGTTTATACATTAATAAGCTGTTGGATCTGATCGAGGATCTGGAAACCAAGTGTGTCTTTGCTTTCCAGTGGCAGAGATTTATCGCCGCCTTTCCAATAAAGGTGCAGCTCATTGCTACTGCTATTGAAGCCTTGGCCTTCAACTGAGACGTCGTTGGCGCAGATCATATCGAGGTTCTTTCTTTCCAGTTTACCGCGTGCGTACTTCTCAACATCTTGAGTTTCTGCTGCGAAGCCGACAGTAAATGGGCGACCTTCGGTCATTGAAGCGACAGAAGCGACAATATCTGGGTTTTTAACCATTTGAATGGTCATGTCGTCTTTACCGTCGACCTTTTTAAGCTTTTGGTCTGCAATGGTCTCAGGGCGGTAATCGGCAACTGCGGCGCAGCTGATGAAAATATCGTGTTGAGAAGCGTTAGCAGTAACGGCATCAAACATCTGTTGTGCGCTGTCGACATCAATACGATTAACTTTATTTGGCGTTGCTAATGAAACAGGACCGCTGATTAGAGTCACTGTTGCGCCTTGTTTCGCGGCTGCTTCAGCCAGTGCATAGCCCATCTTGCCCGAGCTGTGGTTGGTAATGTAACGCACCGGGTCAATCGCTTCACGAGTCGGGCCTGCAGTAATAAGCACAGAACGGCCAGCAAGTGGCTTAGGTTGGAAGAAGTCTTCACAGCGGTGCACGAGCTGCATTGGCTCTAACATACGACCCATACCGACATCACCACACGCTTGCTCGCCAGCCGCTGGCCCCCAAACTTCACAACCACGACGTTTTAGTGTCGCAATGTTCTCTTGAGTCGCAGGGTGGCTGTACATTTGTTGGTTCATTGCCGGAGATACCGCAACTGGCGCATCGGTTGCTAAAACCAAAGTGGTCAGTAGGTCGTTACCCATGCCCGCTGTCATGCGCGCAATCAGATCAGCGGTTGCTGGCGCTAGTAATACCAAATCAGCCCATTTTGCGAGCTCAATGTGCCCCATGGAAGCCTCAGCAGCAGGATCAAGCAAACTATCAGACACTGGCCTTCCAGAGACGGCTTGCATGGTGAGAGGAGTAATGAACTCCTTGGCTGCATTCGTCATCACGACTTGTACTTGTGCTCCACGTTCAATTAGGCGTCGAGTCAGTTCGGCACATTTATACGCAGCGATACCACCACTAATGCCAAGTAGGATTTTTTTCCCAGCCAGGCCTTGTAGGTCAGCGTTATCCAGTTGATTAACCAATGTTTGCATGATTCTGTTCCTTAATTTCTCTGGGACTTACGATATCAGAACAAAGGATTAGTGCCTAGAAGCAGAATTAGAACAGATTTGACGCTCATCAAATTGGTGTTATCAAACTTATCAATTACATGGTTTTGCTAGTGACTCGTTTCCTTTTATCTCTATCAAAGGATCTCTGATTTCAATCTCATTAAGGTGGTGGGTCGTGTTCATGACAAGTGATTAGCTTTTATATGCCAATAGATAAAATGCCTGCTGAATCGATGCCGAGAGAAAAGTTATTGAGTCGAGGGCCTGATTCCTTGAGTGATGCGGAACTGCTCGCGATATTTCTGCGAACTGGGACACAAGGAATGAACGTGTTGGAACTTGCTGACAAGTTGATCAAAGACTTTGGCTCGCTCCGTCATCTTTTTTCAGCAACACAGGAAGAGTTTTGTGCTCATAAAGGGATGGGGCAGGCCAAATATGTTCAATTGCAGGCCGTGTTAGAGATGACACAGCGCTATCTAGCAGAGACATTATCTCGTGGGGATGCACTCACTAGCCCAAGTCATACCAAGCTTTATCTTTCGAGCATGTTGCGTGATCGCCAGCGAGAAGCCTTCTATATATTGTTCCTCGATAACCAAAATAGGGTAATAAAGGACGAGGTGATGTTTGAAGGAACCATCGATGCCGCATCGGTTTACCCGCGGGAAGTGGTTAAACGGGCACTTCATCATAATGCGGCGGCATTAATCTTAGCTCATAACCATCCTTCAGGTGTTGCTGAGCCCAGCCAAGCGGATAGGCGGATTACACGCCGATTAACCGATGCATTAGCGCTGGTGGACATCCGAGTTCTCGACCATTTTGTCGTTGGAGATGGCGAAGTTGTCTCTTTTGCAGAGCGTGGATGGATTTGAATCACATTTTAGGTTGTTAGTTGCGTTAAATCTGCTATTATTCCGCCCACATTTTTAGACCTAAAATCAGCTCTGATTACTCAAGCAAGCTGCGCTGCACAAAAAAAGATCACGAAATCCGTAAAAAGGATCTGTTCGGGTCTTGAGCAATGCGTGTCAAGTTAGTATAATGCGCGACCTTTGATAGCCTTGTATGGATTTTCCATAACGGTTTTTACCTTCTATTTTAATTGATAGAGAGGTTCGGCCACCAAGGTTGATATCGAGCTGAAACGATTGGAGAAGACATTCATGTCCCGAGTATGCCAAGTAACTGGTAAGCGTCCAGTAACGGGTAACAACCGTTCACACGCACGCAATGCTACTAAGCGCCGTTTTCTGCCGAACCTACAAACTCATCGTTTCTGGGTAGAGAGCGAAAAACGTTTTGTTAAACTACGTCTAACTGCTAAAGGCATGCGTATCATTGATAAGAAAGGCATCGATGCTGTTCTTGTTGATATCCGTGCACGTGGCGAAAACGTTTAAGAGGAATTAAGCAATGGCTAAAGGCATTCGTGAGAAAATTCGTCTAGTATCTTCTGCAGGTACTGGTCACTTCTACACAACTGATAAGAACAAGCGTAACATGCCAGGCAAATTTGAGATCAAAAAGTTTGATCCAGTAGTTCGCCAACACGTTATGTACAAAGAAGCTAAAATCAAGTAATTGATGCTTTTTTTGCTCTTCTTCAGTAGAAGAAAGAATTGAAAAACCCAGTTTAATCGCTGGGTTTTTTTATATCTAAAATTTGAGGAACTCAATTATTCTTGCTTGATATAGCCTCTGATAGATAGAAATCTGTACAACATAGAAAGTATTGCCACTTTCACGATATACTGAATGTTCAATAGGTTAGATGAGCAGAATCAGATGAGATATCGTGGACGCCGGTGGAACAACATACTCATGTTCAGTGTGATCGCTTTTATTGGCGTGTTAAACCTTCCAACATTGATCAAAGCGTACCTTATCGAGCCTGAACCGCAGGTTGATAGCCCTTATCCTTATCTCCTGAACCCAACAGCAAAGCTTCAAGCGTTACACTTTGCTAAGTGGTCTGTCATTCAACAAGATAATCAATGGGTTTACCAGTTCGAAGATACTGACTTTCCTCAAGCCACCAATGCACAAGAGCTGTCACAACGTTGGAAAGAGCTTGTGGGCACGGAAGTCGACTCACAGACCTACACAGACCTTACGCCTCGGTTAAATACACCACACACCATCGAAGTATGGTATCAAGACCAAGAAGAGCCCCAGCGTATTACCTATTATCAATTGCCTGAGTTCTGGTTGTTAAAAAACTGGAATGATCAGTGGTTGGCGGTGTCTATTGAAGAGAGCTACCTGTTTCCAAGCTTTAACGCTAACCACTCCTCTAAATCGGACGACTAACTATGCCTGAATTACCCGAAGTCGAAGTAAGCCGTATGGGGATCTCGCCTCATTTAGTTGGCGAGACCATTAAAACCCTTACTTTTCGCACGCCTAAGCTGCGTTGGGATATCCCACAAGAGTTAAAAGCATTAGAAGGGCAGGTGATTCGCTCTATCTCGCGCCGTGCAAAGTACCTATTGATTGAAACGGATACTGGCACTGCCATTGTTCACCTTGGTATGTCTGGCTCACTACGCGTTTTAGATGCTGACTTCCCAGCAGCAAAGCACGATCACGTGGATCTTAAGCTCACCAATGGCAAAGTATTGCGCTACAACGACCCTCGCCGCTTTGGCGCTTGGTTGTGGTCGGCGCCTGATGAAGTCCACTCTGTGTTGCTTGGTTCTGGCCCTGAACCACTAACCGATGACTTCAACGCTGACTACATTGCTGAGAAAGCAGAAAAGCGTAAAGTGGCCGTCAAGCAGTTCATCATGGACAACAAAGTGGTGGTTGGTGTGGGTAATATCTATGCCAATGAAGCGCTATTTGCTTCACGTATTAGCCCTTTGCGCCCTGCAAGCAAAGTGACAAAACAAGAGTGGGTCTTGTTGACCAAAGAGATCAAACAAGTGCTCGCTACCGCCATTAAACAAGGCGGTACTACCCTAAAAGATTTCGCACAAGCAGATGGCAAGCCCGGGTACTTTGCCCAAGAACTTCAGGTTTATGGTAAAGCTGGTGAAAAGTGCCCTAATTGTGAAGCTCTGATTCAAGAGCTAAAAATAGGGCAGAGGAACACGTTTTTCTGTGAAGAGTGCCAAGTATAAAAAAACTGAACTTATGTTCACTTTTTTACGCTAGTAGATAGGCAGGCTAGTAGCTACAATTACACTAATGATATGAATTGAGAATAGTAGAATGAAATATTTAGTAACTGGCGTTGCCGGGTTTATTGGCTCTGCAGTTTCAGAGCGACTATGTGCAGCAGGACATGAGGTTGTCGGTATTGATAACTTGAATGACTACTACGAAGTCTCTTTGAAACATGATCGTCTAAAGCGCATTGAGCATGGAAACCTAACCTTCATCGAGATGGATCTTGCTGATAGAGAAGGCATGGTAACGTTGTTTGCTGAACAGAAATTTGATCGTGTCATTCATTTAGCTGCACAAGCTGGCGTTCGTTACTCAATTGATAACCCGATGGCGTATGCCGATAGCAACCTTGTCGGTCACCTAGCTATTCTTGAAGGCTGTCGCCATAACAAGGTAGAGCACCTAGTTTACGCTTCATCAAGCTCAGTTTATGGCTTGAACCAGAAAATGCCATTCCACACGGCAGACAGTGTTGATCACCCGATTTCACTGTACGCCGCGACTAAGAAGTCGAATGAGTTGATGGCGCATACCTATTCTCATTTATACGACGTACCAACGACAGGTCTTCGCTTCTTTACGGTTTACGGCCCTTGGAGTCGCCCTGATATGGCGATGTTCAAGTTTGCGAATCTAATCGTAGCGGGCAAAGAAATCGACATTTATAACAACGGCGACATGATGCGTGACTTCACTTATATCGATGATATCGTTGAAGGTATTATTCGTGTTCAAGATCGTATACCAGCCAAGCAACCAGATTGGACCGTTGAGCAAGGGTCACCAGCAACCAGTTCTGCTCCGTATCGCGTGTTTAACATCGGTCATGGCAGCCCGGTTAAATTAATGGACTACATCGAAGCATTAGAAGGTGCTCTAGGTGTTGAAGCGAAAAAGAACTTCATGCCAATGCAGCCTGGTGATGTGTACGCGACTTACGCTGATACGGAAGATTTGTTTGAAGCGGTTGGCTATAAACCTCAAGTGAAGATCCAAGAAGGCGCGAAAGCTTTCGCGGATTGGTATAAAGCCTATTACTCGCTGTAGTAATTGATAAACTTTGAATAAAAAATAGCGCTCACTGAGCGCTATTTTTATAGGTAATCGCATGATTGCTTTTTAGGTATAAGTATAAGCATAAAGAGAGGGGGCAATTTAATGTGAGTGTACTTTTCCTAGACCTAGAATTTTGGTCTGAACTCTTTATCTAGTACTGCAAGGTGATAAAGGTTTGTTGATAGATTAAGTGCCATACTCTTTATTTTGTTCACAATCTTCATAAAGGCGACAGAATAGTCTTTTCTACCTTTATGTTTACGACTACCGATAATTGACGGCCGTTTACTACGCTGTAATCCAGCAGAAGAAACACCAAACATGGGGTGCTTATGAATCCAAGTATTCCTTAAGAATACATCAACTGGATAATTAAAAGTTGAACTTTGTTCGATGAAAGCTTGTGCCGCTTTGGGAGATATAGCATAGCAGGCGGTTCCTTGAGGAACTTTCAAATACTTTACAAGATGCTGTGTATCGTACTTATCAACTGAATAATGTAGTCTATTCTTACTGTCTTGTAAGCGAATAAAACCACACTGCTCAATATGCTGCTCGGCGATAGTCAAAGTATTGCGAAATATATCGATATCAATATCGGCATGATCTTCGAAGACTAAAATGGGTTCATTTAACTCTATGCATTTTTGCCAAATAAGATAATGGCTTGCATAACACCCCACTTCCCCAATTGCATGCGGTCTACCCATATTGTGTAAAAAAGCTCTATCGTGAATTCTTGTTAGTAGAGGATGTTCATCGGTTCGTGCATCCACTCCGATAAAAAACTCAAAATCAACCTGAGCATCCTTAAGGGCGTTAGCTGTTGATTTTTGCCTACAATGGTTTGCTTTTAAGGTAATACAGTATGATTTCATAAAGCTATATTGATGTGTTTATTTATACTGAACCATAGTAACACTCGCCTGGATTTTTGTAATAACGGTTCACTTATTTAGCGATTATGGTTGTGACGGGCTTCAAGAATGTTGAGGCAGTATGGCTGATTGACTATTAGTGGTTCTGTAGTGTCGGAAAGATCGTGCTCGGGGCGGATTAAATTATAGGTATTAATAAAAATAGCGCTCACTGAGCGCTATTTTTATTTTTCGGAGTAGATAAAGAGAACTACTTGGCTGTTTTTATTGTGATTTCGTCTGCTACTTTTTGTGGCACAAACTGACTAATATCCCCGCCGTGTATAGCGACTTCACGAACAATGGTTGAAGAGAGGAAAGCATATTCTTCTGAAGGGGTAAGGAACACGCTTTCAAGCCCTGGTAGTAACTTGCGGTACATGCTAGTGAGTCCAAACTCGTACTCAAAATCCATGGTTGTTCTTAGGCCTCGCACCAACACATTCGCTTGCTGCTGTTTAGCAAAATCGACCAGTAACCCCGAAAATCCTTCAACAGACACGTTAGGTAAGTGAGACACCGCATCACGTAACAACTCTACACGTTCATCTAATTCAAACATGGTTTTTTTACTTGGGCTCGCTGCTACTCCAACAGTGATATGGTCAAACATGCTAGCGGCACGAACAATGATATCAAGGTGGCCATTGGTCACCGGATCAAACGTTCCTGGATAAATAACGTGTGTGCTCATTTTAGCTGTCCTTGCTTAATGTAGTGTTCGAATTCGGTGCTTTACTAGAGTTTAAGGCCTTATCGAGTTGCTGCTTTACCATATCGAGTGTGATGTCTTTCATCAGATCATCGCCTTTAGCACGGGTTCCCCATGGAAGGTCTGCGACTGGTTTACCTTGTTGTGCTTCTACGTGCTGTTGATAAACACTCACTACGATATCGAGATCGTTGTAAGGTCCTGTTCTACGAGGATCGCTGTGCGCGTACAAGCCGATTACAGGCGTTGACTGCGTAGTTGCCAAGTGGGCTGGGCCAGTATCAGGTGCCAATACCACCGTTGCATGTTTCAGTACGGCAGTCAGTTGCTTCAAGTTCGTTTTGCCAATCAAGTTGGTTACTGGCGACTGGCATAATTTTTCGATGTCGCTACCAAGGTTAACTTCTCTTGGTGCCGGAGAACCACATAACACCACTTGCATGCCTTGTTCGACAGCATAATCAGCAATAGCTGCATATCGCTCAGTTAACCAATTGCGTGAATCTTTGCTTGCCGCTGGGGAGATAACCAAGGTCGGCTTGTCTGCCATGGTGCTAATTGCGAGTTGTTCATCTTCAGGTGTTAAAGGGATATCCCATTGAGGCTTATCGAAGGGGACACCAATGTAGCGAGCAAATTCGGCAAAGTTATCCAACACATGAAACTTATCTGAAATAGGTAGATGGTGGTTGGTAAAGAGTGACTGCATTTCACGAGTACGGTTTTTGCCAAATCCCACTTTGCACTTCGCCTTTATCCCCCAAGATAGCACGCTGGCTCTGAGTGCGGCTTGCATATGCAGAAGTGCATCAAATTTACGATCAGATAGCTGACGCCATAATTCACGCATTCCTTTGAAGCCTTGTTTCTTATCGAAAACAATCACCTCAATACCGGGTAGATTACCGATCAGCATGGCTTCTATTTTGCCCGTTATCCAAGTGATTTTCGTTTCAGGCCACTGCTTCTGGATGGCTTGAACCACAGAAATAGCATGACAAACATCGCCAATCGCGGAGAGGCGAAGTATGCAAAGAGATTGAGGTGCAGTTGAGAACAGTGACATAAAGTGCCCGAAAAAAGTGAATAACATCAGAATTATGCAGATACTCGCATTAGTTGTAAAATAGCAATGACGAAAAGCGACCCAAAGGCCTCATAGATGGAAACGATTAGCACCAAGAACCAAACAATTTGGTACGACCCTGAACTTTTGGCTCAGGTACCAGAGGGCGATATTGCTCAGATTTTTGAGGCTGAATATTGGCAGCAACAAGACGCCATTTCAGGCAGTGCTCAAGGACGCGGTACCACATGGTTCATTCAGCTTGATGGAATACAGGCCGCATTGCGCCATTATCGCCGTGGCGGATTGTTTGGGAAGCTAGTCGAAGACCGATATCGTTTCTCTGATTGGGAGAGTACTCGCTGCGCTATGGAGCTTAATGTCCTAAAGATATTGGCAAACGCAGGTGTGAATGTACCGAAGCCTATTGCTGCTAGAGCCATTAAAAGCGGACTACTTTATCGAGCGGACTTAATGTCTGAACGAATTCCCAATGCCAAAGATCTGGTTGATGTCTTGGTCAATGGCCCGATAGATGCGGATGTTTATCGTCGAATTGGCCAAGAGGTACGCAAGATGCACGATGCTGGGGTTAATCATACCGATCTCAACATTCATAATATCCTGCTTGATGACTCGCAAAGGGTGTGGATTATTGACTTTGATAAGTGTGGTCAGCAAGCGGGTGATGACTGGAAAGAAGGCAACTTGAATCGCTTAAAGCGCTCGTTCTTAAAAGAAGTGAACAAGCGCCAGATTCAATGGCAAGAGTCGGATTGGGAGCCGATATTAAAGGGTTATCAAGGTTAGATGTTAAAGGGCTACCAAGGCTAATTAGGTCAAATAGTTGTTAGCTAAGAATGTATTCCAAGGTTTTATCCAACGCCCCTCGGTTCTGCTCAACTACTTGATAAGCCGCTAAGCCTTTAGTTTTGCGCAGCTCTGATTGTTTGAACAGTCGTTGGAGTTGGCCTGCGATATCTTGGCTATCTTGACATATAACCACGGCATTGGCTTCCAGTAGCTTGTCTGAGATCTCGCTGAAGTTAAAGTAGCTAGGACCATTCAATAAAGGTAGTTGTAGGGCTGCTGGTTCTAGAAGATTGTGGCCACCTACCTTATCGCCTACAAGGCTTCCTCCCATAAAACACACATCAGCACCACCGAGTAAGGTCAACATTTCTCCCATCGTATCAGCAATATACACTTCAACATCAGAGGCGATAGGTTGTTGACTTGTTCGAGTGATGGTGTTGAATTCTTGCTGTTTAGCCAGTTCCGTCACTTGGCTGAATCGTTCAGGGTGACGAGGCACAATCATCAGCAAGGTATTTGGATTGTCTTTAAGGAGCTGTTTATGAGCGTCTAAGATAATTTCATCTTCGCCTTGATGAGTGCTGGCTGCTATCCACACACAGCGTTCAAAGCCAATTTGTTCACGTAACGCTTTGCCTTTTGATACTTGTTCAGCTGAAACTTCAATATCAAACTTGATCGACCCAGTCACATGCACAGATGCTTTATCTAACCCTAATCGTATAAAACGCTCAGCATCACTTGGGTATTGGCAAAGTACTTGAGAGAGATTTTTGGCTAAGAGATCAAAAACGGCTTGGAATTTAGCATAACGCTGGCACGAGCGTTCAGATAGGCGAGCGTTGAGTACCGAAATGGGGATTCCAGCTTTCGCGACGCAGTGCAGTGTGTTTGGCCATAACTCGGTTTCCATGATTAGCATCTGTTTAGGCTGAACAGTCTTCAAAAAACCTCGAATACACCAAGAAAAATCAATCGGCATGTAGCGATGCTCGACTAAATCACCGAGTTTTTCTATCTGCTCTGCACCCGTGCTGGTTGTCGTGGTAACGATAATGGCTTGGTTTGGATTGCGTCGCTTCAGTTGCTTTATGATCGGTACGGCGGCAATCGATTCACCAACCGATACTGCGTGAATCCAGATAGGATTCTTACCTTGAGTTTGCGGTGTGATCCCGAAATGTTCTTTCCAACGCTGACCAAAACTTGGCTTTCCAGGTTTGCTCTTATAAAGCCCATACAGCAGTAGCGGAGAAGCTAATGACAATATGAGAGTATAGATAAGTCGTATAAGCATAAGAACAGTGACACCAGAAGGCAAAATCAATATTCAGAAGAGTATTTTCTTCAATCTCGAAAGTAAAGAGCGTTATAATTAAATGCTTAGTTGCGCTTTCAAACGGACATGGTGAATTTTATCTCATCGCTTATGCAAACCGATCAAACCTATCGTTTCTTGCTCTATGTCGAGCAAAATTATTCATTTGCTATTCTTCGCCCATTCTATGATTACGCGAAGCAACTCGGCCATGAGGTTAAGTGGTTGCTTGTTGGTGAAGACGCTTCTGAACATCTTTTACTGGATCAAGAGCAGAGCGTCTCTTTGACAGAAGCTATTGCCTTTAATCCTTCTGCCGTTCTAGTGCCCGGCGATCGTGTTCCAGCGTTTATTCCAGGGTTGAAGGTACAAGTATTTCATGGTTTGAACGAGAGCAAACGTGGGAACTTATACCCTGAACGTGGTCTATTTGATTTGTATTGCACCGAAGGCCATGAAAGAACAAGCTCGCTTGAGCCGCTAGCTAAGCAGCGCGGCTATTTTCAAGTTAAAGAGACCGGGTGGCTGAAGCTCGATAGCTTGTTTAATTATCAAACCAGTGACAAGCATTTTGAAAGACCTCAAATTCTATTCGCTTCCACTTTTTCGCCAAGTTTATCCTGTGCTGAATTGGTTTATGAAGAGCTTAAGCGCCTAAGCAAACTGAGCCAGTGGCAATGGTTAGTCACACTGCACCCTAAAATGAAGCAAGAGACACGAGAAAAATACCAGGCGTTGGAAGGGGACAACCTTCTGTTCTTCGACAATGATCGAGTGATTGAAATGCAGCATCGTGCTGATGTGATGGTATGTGACAACTCATCGATCTTTCAGGAGTTTTTGTTGCTCAATAAGCCGGTTGTTACGGTAAATAACCGAGAGCCTCAAGCGAGCTTCATCAATATTACCCAAGCAGAGCAGTTAGAATCAGCAATTCAACAAGCTATGCTGCCTGATGAAACAAGAGATAAAGCCATTGCTAATTATGGTCCGTCAATAACGCCATATTTAGATGGGCAATCCTCAGCGAGAGTTCTGAGTGCTATTACTGATGTGCTAGAAAGCGGCTGGCAAGATAACAAGCCAAAAAATTGGATTCGTAACTTTAAAATCCGTAAATCATTAAACTATTGGAAATTCTAGGGCTGAATAATGAGAAAACATACCCTGTCTGTCATTGTTATTACCAAGAATGAAGAAGACCGCATTGAAACTTGCCTTAAATCTGTCGTTGATATTGCCGATGAGCTGATCGTTTTAGACAGTGGTTCAACAGACGCAACTGTTGAGATATGCCAAAAATACACAGACAACGTGACGATTACAGACTGGCCGGGCTTTGGTAAACAAAAGCAACGAGCGTTAGATAAAGCGACATGTGATTGGGTGTTATCAATCGATGCTGATGAAGCGTTAGATGAAGAGATGGGTAATGCTCTAGTTGAACTATTAAAACAAGATCAAATCAAACACACTGCGTATAAACTTCCTTGGGGAGTAACTTTGTATGGCACGACTCTAAAACATGGCCGCAGTGCTCGTGCAGTGTTAAGACTGTTTAAGAGAGAAGGCTCTCGATATACGTTAGACGAGGTTCACGAGACCGTCGTTCCGGAGCAAGGCTCTACAGGGATATTGAAGGGATTTCTTCTTCATTACACCCATCGCGATTATGGTCACGGCCTAGATAAAGCAGCGCAGTACGCTTGGCTTGGTTCTCAAAAATATCACCGTAAAGGTAAGAAATCACATGGCCTATTCCTCGCTCTACTACGAGCGATATGGACGTTCTTCCTTGTGTATATTATCCGCCGTGGCTTTATGGATGGCAGTGTCGGTTTCATTATGGCTATGACTTACGCTCAAGTGAATTTCAATAAATATGTTGGCTTGTGGATTCTAGAAAACCGTTCAGAAGACCAAGCCAAATAGGAACCGATAGATGAAAATTTTAGTTTGTGCATCTTACTTACATGCATGGAATAGCTTACGCCCTGAAGCCGCGATCTTTATAGAGCTCGCGCGTCAAGGTCACCAAGTCACTATCATGACCCAAGGTGAGTCTGAGCATGTATCAAAGCTAGAAGAGCATGGTATCCGAGTAGTTGATGGCTATCCGAAACGTAAAATTTGTTTTGACACCATTAAAAAGATTCGCCACGAGCTGAAAACTCATGATTACGACATCTGCTATGCTTTTAACTCAAAGACGATACCTAATGCGGCGTTTGCGTGTATTGGTTTCAACGTTAAATTAGTCGTTTATCGAGGCACTACTGGAGGTTTATATCGACATGATCCAAGTGCTTATCTAACACAGCTACATCCTCGAGTAGATGGCATAGTTTGTGTTTCTGAAGCGGTTCGACAAGATGTGGTGAAGCGTGTTTGGAAGAACAAAGATAACGTTGTTACCATATACAAAGGGCATGAATTGGATTGGTATAAAGTACCACCAACCGAGCGTTCTGAGTTTGGTTTGAATGAAGATGATGTCGTCGCGATTACTGCAGCGCACGTAAGGCCAAGTAAGGGCATCTCTGTCTTACTTGAGTCGACCAAATACATTACTGCACCGAACTTCCATTTGATCTTAGCGGGCAGCGGCTATGAGACTCATTTTGATGAGATGAAAGCGAGCCCTATGAGTGAGCGAATTCACTACATCGGCCATCGTACTGACATCCCTTCAATTATGTGTATGGCAGATTTTCAAGTTCAGCCATCGATCAGCGGAGAAGGGCTACCACGCACGATTGTCGAAGCGATGGCAAATGGCACAACTTCAGTAGTGACAACTACCGGTGGCGCTCCTGAACTCGTTGTAGATGGCGAGACTGGTTATATTGTCCCGACGGGTGACGCCAAGGCGTTAGGTGAGGCTATGGACAAGCTCGCACAAGATAAGGCAAAGTGCACAACAATGAGTGAAGCGGCTAAGAAGCGCCTAGATGAAAGCTTTAGTTCACGAGTGACAGTGAAGAAGCATTTGGAGTTTTTTGAGAAGTTGCTAAAGCAGTAATATAAAGTGAAGAGGGCTGTTTAGCCCTTTTTGTTCATAAAAAACTCGGCAAGCTCAAAATCTAATTGTTGGTCAATATCAAAAGAAACTCGATTTTCCATCACGTAGGCAAAGGATTTTTCCGTGTATTTAATTTCACCATACTCCATAAGCTTTCGAGCATCGAAGATATAAATAGCCCCATTGAATCGGTAAAAATCACCGCAATCTTGAGAGCGCTTTAATGCTTCAGGGCGAATAAAGTCTCCCATTGTGCCATCTTCTGGAAGCGTGTTAGCCCAAAGTGGTGGGTGTTCACATGGTGTAACGGAAACTACGGAGAAAGCCTGTTTTTCAATGAACAGATCCAATGCTTCATCGATATGTTGAGCCGTTCGCAATGGAGATGTTGGTTGAAGCAGTACAATTATATCTACGTCACGTCCAAATTTTTCTAACGTATAAGTTAGAACACTCTCTGTCGTTGCTGTATCCGATGCTAAGTGGTCTGGTCTTAGCTCTGGAACATCGACACCAAATAGGGAGGAGGCATCCGCTATCTCCTGATCATCTGTGCTAACGAATACTTGATCAACATACTTACTCTTTTTGGCTGCATCAATTGACCACCCAATTAATGGTTTTCCAGCTAAAGGCAGCACGTTCTTTCTTGGTAGTCGTTTGCTGCCACCGCGGGCAGGGATAATCGCCAATACTCTTTTAGTGTAAATCATTAGAACATCTCTAAGCTATGGATATCAGCCTGCGCTCGATTGAAATCGTCCATGCGGCCAATATCTAACCAATACTCGTGGATTGGAAACATCAACACATTGTTGCGTTCATTCATATGTTGCTCTAACAACGTAGGCATATCTATACGGTGATTTTTTGGCACAGAATCAATAACTTGAGGTGAAACTACATAAATACCAGCATTCACGAAAAAACGTTGTATTGGTTTTTCGACCATACTCGTTATTTTGTTTCCTTCTCCATTTATTACACCGTAAGGGATTTGATAGTCGTATTCACGGACACACATTGTTGCATCAGCGTTATTGTCTATATGAAATTCTAACAAGCGTTGAAAATCTACCTTTGTTAGAACATCTCCATTAATCATAATGAGAGGTAGGTCTTTAGGTAGGTCATCAGGTAATAAGCCTAATGCGCCACCTGTTCCTAGCGGTTCACTCTCATGGATATAGGTGATGTTAATGCCTAAATCACTACCATCGCCAAAGTGGTTTTGAATTTGTTCAGGCATATAATGCGTAGAGATATAAAAGTTAACGAAACCCGCTTTAGTAAAGCTTCGTATCACAGTTTCAAGAATTGGTTTATCTCCGATCTTTAGCATCGGTTTGGGGCAATTGTCTGTAAGAGGCTTCAAACGGGTGCCAAAGCCTCCTGCCATAATAAAGACTGGGTTTTGATAACTTGGTTTGTTTACTAGAGCGCGGTGAAGAGTTTCGAGGCCAACTAATTTCCCGTCATCAACGATAGGAATGAACAAGATATCGAGCTTATTCATTTCCTCAATTAGGTGATCTCTTGAATTTAGTGATGTTGCTGTTACTGGTGACGAGTTCATTACATCAGATACAGGAGTGTTAAGGCCCTTGCCCGATAACAGCCCTCGACGAATATCCCCATCTGTGACTACACCTAACAAGGTGTGCAAGCCATCAACGACCAATGCTCCACGGAGTGCTTCTGAATCTATAATTTGTAACGCATCTTTAAGTGTTGCTGACGGTGACAAGATGGCTTTTTTCCAACTATTAATCATTTCCAACCCACTTAGTTTCCTGATTTAGTTTAGCGAAAGTAATTGTGTGCGAGTCAACGTCTTTAACAATGGTGCTGCCCGCCCCTACAATACAGCCTTTACCCAACTCAATACCCTGAATTACTGTCGACCCAGCTCCAACATATACATTGTCATGGGTTTTAACGTGTCCACAAAGTGTTGCTCGAGGAGCAATATGATTGTGCTGACCAATAATACAATCATGCTCAACGAGAGCTGCTGTATTAATGATGCTATGGGCTCCTATCTCAACACCTGCCTGCACTACGGCTTGAGTTAGAATTTGAGAGCCTTCAGCTAGAGAAACAAAACTTGATACATGAGCTGTTGGCGCAATAACAGTCTCAAATCGATAACCCAACTGGCTAAAATAGATTCCAACTTTCTCTCGTAATGAAGACTTAGGCATCATGCCAATACCATTTACCAACAGAACATCACTTGGTGAGTACTCCGTTATATCAGCGTCTTCTAAGAGTTGAGTAAGTCCCACGAAAACATCACGTTGAGTTATGTCATCTGGGCTAATAACTGCAATAATTTCTCGTCCTTTCTCCAACAAAATATCGGTTAACACGCTAGCATGCCCACCGCCACCAATCATTACAATGGGAAGTTCAAGGTTACTCAACGATTAGATCCCCTGCTCGATATGGCTTACTTGCTGTTTTTCCCAAAAGCTCCCACAACTTATAAGGAGACATACCTGAGCCTGGGCGCTTTATCACTAAATTTTCCATGTTAAAGGTTTCCCCAACAGAGATTGGTTTTGCTGCGACTAAGCTTTTACGAGCTACTGCCTTGTTTTTAACCTCAGAAACAGTGGGGCTCTTAACACTAGTACCAAGCGCGACTTCAACCTGGCGAATAGCATCGATCATAGCTTTGAGTTCATCTGGTTCCAAAGAAGCTTTGTGGTCTGGCCCTTCCATGGTTTTATCAAGGGTAAAATGTTTTTCGATTAATACTGCCCCACGCGCTACAGCAGCGATTGGAATAGTTATTCCCTCACTGTGATCTGAATAGCCTGACGCTAAATCAAATGCTAGGCCTAGTGTGTCCATTGCTTTCAGATTAATTTCTTCCATTGGCGCTGGATATTCAGTTGTACAATGTAAGATAGTCACTTTTTCTTTAAGCAACCTCTGACCTTCATTCGAGGCATAAGCTTGTTGGAAAGCCAGAATACTGGGTTGTTTGTCATCGTCAGTAAGATAACCGAATGCTATAACCCCAAGTACTGACTCAACTTCTGCCAATGTAGCCATACCTGTAGAAACAATAAGATCACAACCAGTACGTGCATGCTCTAAAACAAGAGGCGCGTTGGTGATCTCACCTGAGGGGATCTTTAATCGCTTGAGACCGAGTTCGTTCACCAAAAAATCTAAGCTTTCAGAATCAAAAGCAGTAGAGAGGAATTCAATCCCAAGTTTATTGCAGTGGGCAACCAATTGATGGTGTACTTCATACGATAATTCTAGGCGACTTAGCATCGCCAACTGAGATTCTTGCTTTTGTGTGTTCGCTGCTTGATAGTCAGCTTGCTTTGCCGACTCTGTGACCAAGTTCTTCGCTTTAAAGGTTTGAAACTTAACAATGTCAGCACCTGCTTGATAAGCAGCTTCCACTAATTCAAAGGCGAGCTTATCATTCCCATTATGGTTAACACCTGCTTCAGCAATTATTAATGTCATAGAGTCTCTTTTTGTATTTGTTCTCGGTCTATAAAGGAATTATACATTATCTAGTGTGAGGTCATGGAACGCTTTGCTACGTTCAAAACGCAAGGATTTAAGCATTTCTATAACCTGAGCACTCGTGTCACCTTGCCCATAAGGATTGATGATCGTTTCACCATCTAGCTTGTAATTTCGCTTCACAGCATCACTAATTGCCTCTGTGATAGACGCCAAACTGGGTTCGCAATTCAGCACACTTTTGGCCGCTAGTCGCCCTTTTTGTCTTGAACCAATATTGACCGTTGGAACATCAAAAGCTGGAACTTCAATAATACCACTCGACGAGTTTCCAATGACTGCAGCAGCGTGCTTGACTGAACTTAAATAGCGTATTTGCCCGAGAGAGGGGATTGCCAGCACGCGGCTTAGTTGTTTCGCGGCATAAGCCTCTAACATCGGAATGATTCGACGCCCGCCATCATCCGCATTGGGATAAGTCAGTATAATTTGGTGATTCGGGTATTCATCTAGTGCGTCTAACAGAGCTTGAAAGCTATCCTCTGGGGATTCATCTCCGAGAGTGACAGGATGGTAGGTGACTACAAAATAAGGACCTGTAAGATCAAAGTTCAGTGATTCACTCAACTCTGAAATCGTCATAAAAGAGCCTCTATTCAAGTGATCTAAGCCAATCGCACCAACGTTTTTTACTCGCTCTGGCGATTCACCTAATTGAATGACTCGATTTCGATATTCGTCTGTTGATGTGCCATGCAGGTAGCTCAATTTGGTAATAGCATGACGGATCGCATCATCGTAAGCGCCTTCGGTTATTTCCCCACCATGCAAATGTATAATTGGAATACGGAGTATCATGGCAGTTTGCGCTGCAGCTAGAGCTTCAAAACGATCTCCAAGAATGACAAGGACATCGGGTGCTAATCGTGACAATGCATCAGCAAAACCTAGAACGCCCAAACCCATACTTTTTGCCGTTCCAACCGGCGAGTCAGAAGACAGCAAAATCTCTATTTTCTCGTCGATCTGGAAGCCATCTTTTTCTATTTGCTTATAAGTATCACCAAATTCTGGAGATAGGTGCATACCAGAAACGAGCAACTGTAATGTTAGATCTGGGTCGCTTTGTATGTCTTTTAAAAGCCAAAAGAGCAGACCATACTCCGCTCTGGTACCAGTAAAGACCGCGACTTTTTTATGTGTCTGCATCATGTATTAAACCTACTTAGCTTTTAATTTCCACCGGTGTACTTGGAAGGTTAATTAGGTGCGCTTCGATAAATTCAGAGTAAGTAAGATCACCGCGCATTGCATTTTCAAACATTGGTAACCTGTGCATGAGCTGCCAAATTGGGCGAGTCATCACACCTGCACTGTTTGTGCCCGCAAGGATCTCTTCTCTACTTTTTTTATCTGGGCAAATAATGGCATTTAACCAGTAATTCGACTCGGCATAATCTGGCTCAGTAACAAACTGAAAATCAGTCCCACTGAAAAGATTTTCGTAGCATTTTGCCAGTTGTCTTTTTTGCTTTAAGTACTGCTCAATAACTTCCATCTGTGCGCAACCCAATGCCGCGTTTAGATTAGGCATACGGTAGTTAAAGCCCGGTTCATCATGGAAAAACTCGTAGGGGTGAGGCACTTTCGCTGTCGTCGTGACATGCTTGGTTCGCGCTCCTAGCTCCTCGGTTTTACATAAGACCATACCGCCACCACCAGTTGTGATGATTTTATTGCCGTTGAAGCTGACCGCACTCACGTCACCCATTGTCCCTGTGTGCTTACCCTTATAAAAAGAACCTAGGCTTTCTGCAGCATCTTCGACTAAAACAAGGTTCCATTTGAGGCAAACTGCAACCAGCTCATCGAGCTCCACAGGGTGACCAAAGGTATGCATAGGGACAACCGCTTTAATTCGTTTGCCTGTCTGTCTATGAATGCAACCCGCTTCGGTTATTTCGGCATGCTCACTTAAGAATGCATCCACCGCTTTAGGGCAAAGGCCCAAACTTACTGGAGAAACATCCACAAAAATCGGCTCGGCGCCCATGTGATACAGTGCATTACAAGTCGCAACGAATGTCAGGGCTTGTGTTATAACGAGGTCGCCTCGTTGAACATCAGCCATGTATAAAGCCGCATGCAATGCCGCAGTACCATTGACGGTTGCTACTGCTTTAGCTGTACCAGTATACGCTTCAATCTTTCGCTCAAAATCATCAACAAACTTGCCAACGCTAGAAACAAAGGTACTGTCAATCGTTTCCATGACGTAGGCTTTTTCGTTGCCATTAAACGTTGGTGCGTGCAGCGGAATGAATTCGTCCGTTTTGTAGGTATCTCTAACAAATTCAACAATAGATGTCGCTTTCATTACTTACTCCGCTTACATCTTGCTATCGAGGTATTTACCGGTTTCTTTGTGCCCAAAATCAGGAATCATTGTAAAAAAGAGTTTTACAATTTGTTCCTTGGTCCAAGCTCGCTCGTCTTTCATCTCTGAAATACTGTTTTCAAACAAAGAAAGTAGCTCTTGCTCATAAAGAGGGTCGTTTTTAATAATGCCTAGATTTGTAAATCGAGACATATCCAATTCTTCTTTATCCGTGAAAAACTCTTCAAAATCTTTCTCGCCCGTTGTATCACTCGCAGTAAACAAACATGGCCATTTTCCTTGTTCAGGAAGTGTATGAGCTAATTGACGAGCTTCTTCTTCTGTTTCACAAAGATAAGGTTCATAGCCAAGTTGTTCTAAGTATTTCACTGCAATATCAGCAAACGAAATCAGATGAAGAGCTTCGCTCAACTTAGGGAAGAAAATGTCACGATTCTCACCAAAAATGCATGACATTAGACAAAGTTCACCTGACTCTTGAGGTGTCACGAAGTAACGCTTGATATCGTTTGGAGCGACGATAGGCTGGCGTTTTTGAATACGTTGGTTGAATCCATGCAACAATGAACCGTCCGAAAATGCAACATTGGCAAAACGGGCTGTTGAGATCGCCATCTGTTCACTTTTTCGCATTAGGAACATTTCCATAATACGTTTAGAAGCGCCCATCATATTGACCGGGTTTGCCGCTTTATCTGTCGATACACAGAAGTATTTCTTCGCGCCAGCATCAATAGATTGTTGAATGGTTTTATCTGTATTAAAGACGTTTACATCGATCATTCGCATCAATGTATAAGGATCTTTCTCGCTTCTAACATGCTTAAGTGCGGATAAGTTCAATACATAATCAAACTTGCCATCTGCTTTGATGAACGCGTCATATTCTAGGGAGCCAATATCTAAGGCAAATGTTTGGAAGTCACCATCGATGTAACCAAATGAGCTACGAATATCTCGAACCAGCTCTACCATGTTGTTTTCACTAATATCAACAACATGCAGCTTTTTAGGGTTGCGTTTGAAAATTTCTTTGGTTACCGCTTGGCCGATGGAGCCAGCGCCACCTAAAACAAGAAAACTAGATTCTGATATTATGTCTGCTAGTTCATTTTGATGCTGTTTTATATCAGAATTGAACAGCATCTCCGTACGACCGATTAGTGATAAGGCGTTAGTCATAGAGTTACTCTTTATGTTGAACTGAATTGGACAATCAATTTAGGTGATTATATTAAAATTATAATTCAATTTTTTGTAAAACTTGCTTAATTCTGATATCTAAATCTTCACGATTTTGTTCAAAACTTGCGATGCTTTTGACTGCGTCAGCCATCTCTTCTTGTTTCAATATCTGAAAAACGTCACAGTACTCTTCCAATCCCATACCAACCGATGAAAACAACGACACAATCCCCATCTTCTTATTAGACAACATCAGGAATAGCTCAACCGGAAGCTTAGGTGGTAATTGTTCAACGCCCTCAAAGAATTTGTTGTAATCGTCTTTTGGCTCTGAAGGGTGGAGCTTTAACACAACATTATAGCCTGCATTGGTTGCCTGTTTATAAATGTCTTGATAAACCTTTTTAACAAAGTTTATATCTTTAAATCGTAGAGTGTTCTCTTTGGATGTCGGTTGAGTGGCTATAATTACAGTGCCTTTCTCATGATTATAACTATCGATTTGGAATAGCTTTGAAAGTATCTCAATTGCATATCCTGACCTTGAAAGATTAAGTTTTTTTACCTTATCTTTTACGATTGAAGGTGATTTCTCTGGCGAAAGAAGGTGAATTCCTAGGCACTCTTTTTTCTCTCCCATTACCATTGATTCGGAAGGGTAGCTCTTAATTCTTCTAATTGTTTTCTTTAGTGGGTCATGGATAGGGATTTCTATGTAGTTCCTCATTCCATCTTCAATCATTTTATAGTTTGGAACCAATAGCCTAAATAATCGAGACATCCTATTATCGTCATTGAAAACAAACAGCTCATAACACCCTATATTTGGGAGTATGTTTTCTTCGTAACTATTAATATAATCAACTAAAGTTTTTTTTAAAAAATCAGGAATGCGAAGTCCGAGCATAGATGACTTCATTATAAACTTCCCTATAAGACCTTTTTTCTTTATTTTCGATGTTAACTTGTCTCTACTAGCTAATATTACTTTAATGTTATCAGGTTGGTTTGATGTGTTTATAACATCTAAAGGGATATTCTGATAGTCATTGAATAATACAATGGTAGCTTTTCTATCTGATTTAACAGCGTGAAAAACACTTAGCATCACATGTCTTACCGTAGAGCAAATATAAAGATTTGAAATTTCATCTGCCATCATTCACCTCGATAAGGCATGTGTAAAATTGTATGTGTAAGAGCACTTTAGCAACGAGAAGTTCATTATTTTTTGCTACCAATTTTGAATTTTATATTATGTAAATGACGTTGAAGAGCTTCATTTAAATTAAACCACTCACGTTTACATTTTTTTAATAGACTTCTATTAGCTGTTTTTTTTGCGTAGCCTATTTCAGAGTCAAACTTAGGGTCATTAGTGACACAAGGTTCTTTAGTTCCATAGCATTCAACTTCATTCGCCCAAAATCGATCCATATATATGTCGACAGCCATGTACCACTCTTTAGAGTGTAGTAACAGTTTATTCGCTCCTTGAGGTGTAAGATAATAAGCAGTTGTACTCATATGCCCTTTTGTGAATTTGTGGATGTTGGTCGAAGAACATTTTAGTATAGAATAAGAACTGAACTCTCGACGTTTATTATTAAATAACCGAATACATTCGATAGATTCAGGTAGTTCAGGAATATCTTTTAAAAAATTTAAAAATGTCTTTTTAAATAACAAAGCATCGTCTTCAATAATAATTATTGGCTGATTTAGCTCTATACATTTTTCCCAGAGTAAAAAGTGACTTGCGTAACAGCCTAATTGACCAGCGTTAAGCGTTTTTGCTCTATATGTTTGGCTTAATTCATCATTATAACGTTTCAGTAATGGATGAGGAGGTGATGTTCTGCCGTCCACGGCAGAAAACAGCTCAAAAGGAAGAGATAGTTCGCCTAGTTGACGGCTAATATTTTCTTTTCTTTCTGTGGAAGATTCTAAGTTGATCACAAAGATTTTAGTCATTGGAAACTCTCTTACATCTTAAGCAGATAGGGACTAGAAATAATAGATATAGCATTAGTGGTTGAGGGTGATTAAAAGGAACATCGGTTAATCCAGCCACGAAAAATAAGCTAACCAAACCAATTTTTAGATACTTATCAGTTGAGTTTAGATGCTTCAATGTCATTAATGGGTAGATTAGAAACCCCAGTGTGAGTATTAGACCGATAATACCAGATTTAACCATCTTATTAATGAATTGATTATGGTAATGATGTGAAGCAAGTCGATAAGTAGTCTTAGATATTTCTTTTTTTTCCCGCCTTTCTTTTAATAACAGTGGCGTCTCACTCCCATAACCGAGTATTGGTCTTTTTTCAATTAATTGAGGAGCTAGTTGCCATAGTTGCAATCTTTGACCAATAGAAGTTTTATAATTGCCCGATTGAATTTTTTGTATCTCATAGACAGTTCGTTCATATCTTTCTGTGATTCTTTCTTTAAATAAGTAAGAACCAAAAGAAAATGACAATGTAGTGATGAAAAGTATAGAGATTAATTGTTTTTTTGTTGGAGCCTTTTGTACACATTTGATGAGGCAAATAATAAAAAGACTTATTGTTAAGGCTAACCAAATTCCTCTAGTTTCGCTGGAAATTATAGGAGGTAAAGATAGTAAGAATGCTATTGAAAGCATCGCTTTTTCTTTTGTTTTTGAGGCTTCGATTAACAAAGAAAATGCCACTACGGATAGAAGAGCACATGCTGTTGCGTATGGTATGGGATTTATATAGCCAGCATCGCGAGATACTCCCATGTAAAAATTAAAATAGATGCTATTGATACATACAACAAAACTACCGATCAAAACTACCCATTGAATTACTTTTTGAGTAAGCATTTGATATGGGAAAGCTATAAGAAAAAGAGTAACGCCAATCAGTGACCTCAGTTCTCTAGAGCTTGCTCCATGATAATAGTAACTAAATACTGTATATATACATGAAATGCCAATTAACCACACAAACGGGCTCTGTATGTTATTTAATATAGTTTCTTTTTTAAATACTAATATACTGACGATGATACTAATCAAAAATAGTGGGATCATTTTCTTATCACCACTATCTAAAACTAACATACCTGTAACAGCAAAAAAGTAAGGTAATAGTAAGAGTGCTGTATAAATCTGCTTTCTGTTAATAATATTCATACTGTTGAATTTAATGCTAACTACTATAAGGATTTATATTGCTATCAGGACGAGTCTTAAGCAGCCTTAAGATCCACATATATTGCTCTGGGTTTTTGCTCACGTAATTTTCAATACATTGGTTCATCATACGTGCGTCCTCTTCTTCGCTTCCTGTTGGGAAGGGTAGAGCAGGGTAGAAGTCCAAGGCGTATTGGCCTGTACTGCTATCGTATTGAGCAAACAAGGGCACAATTTTAGCTTTACTTAGTTTTGATAGGCGACCAAGGCCTGAAATAGTTGCTTTTTGAGTCGCGAAAAAGTCAACGAAGACACTGTGCTCACGGCCAAGATCTTCATCAGGGAGGTAGTAACCCAGGTACCCATCACGTACCGACTTGATGAAAGGTTTGATACCACCGCTGCGATCATAAACACGACCGCCGTATTGCACGCGTTGTCGGTGCATTAGCCAGTCACTGAGTTTGTTTTTTTGTGCTTTCGCCATCGCAGATACAGGTAAATTGCGTGAAGCTAATAATACCGCTGGGATATCGATAGCCCATGTGTGTGGCACTAGCAAGATCACATTCTCGCCACTGTCTGTAATATCGGTTAGATTGCTCAGGCCGTTTATCGAAGTATTATTCTCTAGCCAAGTTTTACTCTTGAGTGTCAGTGAAGCAAATCCCATCAAAAATGAGATGGAAGTAACGTATGACTGATAGAGAGTTTCTTCGCGCTCTTCGATAGATTGCTCAGGGAAACACATCTCAAGATTCACTCGAGCCCGGCGGTTAGCCTTATTCTTAATTTTTACAGCTTGCTTAGCCATAAACTTAGCTAATGCTAAACGAATGCTATTAGGTAAGAAGCAGACTAAAGACGATAACAAAACAGCAATCCAAGTTCCCCAGTATTTAGGTGCTAGAAAACCCCATTCAAACTCAGGATTGTAAGCTTTTGGATCAAAATCATTGCGTTGTGTGGTCATTCATTCACTACATTATTTAAATCAGAGAGTTAACTTAATATCGGTCACTCTGGGAATGATTATATTCGTTAGACATTCCCAATAATACACGCTAAAAGTAGGGTGTATTATTGGTCCTAATCTGAAATATACCGTTAAGCGTTTACGATCTTCATGTACTCAGCAACGCCATCGGCTACTGCTTTAAACTCGATATCGCAACCTGTACCGCGAAGCTTCGTTAGGTCTGCTTGAGTGAATTCTTGGTAAGCACCTTTTAAATGCTCAGGGAAAGGAATCGTTTCGATTTCGCCTTTACCATGGTGCTTGATAACTGCCTTGGCGACTTCTTCAAACGACTCAGCATTGCCAGTACCTAGATTAAAGAGGCCAGATACCCCATTTTCTAAGAACCACAAGTTTACAGCCGCAACATCACCTACATACACAAAATCACGCTTAAAGGTTTCGCTACCTGCGAACAATTTCGGGTTTTCACCGGAATTCATTTGGTTGTTTAGGTGGAAAGCGACAGAGGCCATGCTGCCTTTGTGTTGCTCGCGTGGACCATAAACATTGAAGTAACGAAACCCTACGATTTGCGAAAGCTTTTCGTTGTGTGCTGCTGCATCCGCGGTTAAGCGGCGAACGTAGTTATCAAATTGTTGTTTTGAATAGCCGTAGACATTCAATGCACCTTCGTACTCTCGTTCTTCAATGAAAGTGTCGGTTTCACCGTAAGTTGCAGCTGAAGAGGCATACAAGAAAGGAATTTCACGTTCAACACAGTAATGAAGTAGCTCTTTTGAGTATTCATAGTTGTTGAGCATCATGTATTTGCCATCCCACTCAGTGGTAGCAGAGCATGCTCCTTCATGGAAAACAGCTTCAATATGACCAAAATCATCACCGGCCATGACTTGAGTTAGGAAGTCATCACGATCCATGTAATCCGTGATGTCTAGGTCTACAAGGTTCTTAAATTTCTTACCATCTTTTAAGTTGTCGACGACTAGAATATCGTTGTGGCCCGCTTCATTAAGCGCCTTAACAATATTGCTGCCAATCATGCCAGCACCACCCGTTACGATAATCATAATTTTCTAACTCTTTTGAATACAAAACTGTCACGAGTATAGCAAGGAATGGATAAAGCGGGCTAGTGGAATAATTCCCCAACCAGAGTATGATACGGCAAGCTAAGTTATAAATTATGTTGAGTTAATTACTCAAAACTATAGGTATTATCATGAAGATTGCAGTAGCCGGTACAGGGTATGTGGGTCTATCAAACGCTATGCTTTTGGCACAACATCATGAAGTCATTGCGGTAGATATCATCGATGAAAAAGTGGCAATGCTAAACAATAAGCAGTCACCGATTGTAGACAATGAGATTGAGCACTTTCTATCAAATAAGACGCTGAACTTCATGGCAACAACGGATAAAGCCGCTTACAAAAATGCTGAATTTGTCATCATTGCTACACCTACCGATTATGACCCTAAAAACAATTATTTTGATACCAGCTCTGTAGAATCTGTCATCAAAGACGTCATGGAGATCAATCCTGATGCGGTGATGGTTATTAAATCAACGGTGCCGGTTGGCTATACCGAGCGTATTAAGCAAGAGCTGAACTGCGAAAACGTCATGTTCTCACCGGAGTTTTTGCGTGAAGGCAAGGCCCTGTACGATAATCTACACCCATCACGTATTATCGTTGGTGAATGTTCTGAACGCGCTAAAGTGTTTGCGAATCTTCTTGTGGAAGGTGCGGAAAAAGAAAACATCGACGTACTGTTTACTCACTCAACGGAAGCAGAAGCAGTAAAGTTATTCTCAAATACTTATCTAGCGATGCGAGTTTCTTATTTCAATGAGCTTGATTCTTACGCGGAAGCGCATGGCTTGGATTCTCGTCAGATCATAGAAGGTGTTGGCTTAGACCCTCGTATCGGCAATCATTACAACAACCCTTCATTTGGTTACGGTGGTTACTGCTTACCAAAAGACACCAAGCAACTATTAGCAAACTATCAAGATGTACCAAACAACATTGTGGGTGCGATTGTTGATGCAAACCGTACCCGAAAAGACTTCATTGCGGATTCAATTATTAAGCGCTCGCCTAAAATTGTCGGTATTTATCGTTTGATCATGAAGGCGGGCTCTGACAATTTCCGTGCTTCTTCCATCCAAGGGATCATGAAGCGTTTAAAAGCCAAAGGCATCGAAGTCGTCGTGTTTGAACCGGTATTGAAAGAAGAGCACTTCTTTAACTCGAAAGTCTATTCTGATCTTGCTGAGTTCAAAGCGGTGTCCGATGTGATTGTTTCTAATCGAATGGTAGAAGAGATCGCAGACGTTGCAGATAAGGTGTACACACGAGATCTGTTTGGCAGTGATTGATTCGGCTCTATTTTAGCTAATGCTAATTAGACCAGATGTTAACAGCTCGATCTATCCGTTTAGTGGCGATATACTGAACCCCTAAACGGATAGGGATACTAATAACTAATGAAAACACGTGACAAGATTGTTTACGCTGCTCTAGAGCTTTTTAATGAGCACGGTGAGCGTAGTATTACGACCAATCATATTGCTGAGCATATCGAGATTAGCCCTGGTAACCTCTACTACCATTTCCGCAACAAGCAAGAAATTGTCCGTGACATCTTTACTCTCTATTCGACAGAGTTACTTGAAAGGTTCACACCGATTCAAGGCCAACAAGAAAGCCTGACGTTACTAAAGACTTACTTAGATTCTATCTTCACGTTGATGTGGAAGTACCGATTCTTCTATGCGAACTTACCTGAAATATTGTCACGTGATGAAAAACTCCACCTTGATTACATGGCCGTACAAGAAAAGCTGCAAACGAATCTTGTCGATATCATGCGAGCCTTCGTTGAGTTGAACCTGCTCAAAGCAACGGATACGGAAATGAAATCGATGGTGACGTCTCTTCACTTGATTGCATCAGGTTGGTTGGCGTATCAATCTGCGATGTCTCCAAAAGCTCAAATTACCGAGCAAGTGGTTCATCAAGGAATGCTGCAGATGATCGCGACGGTTAAACCGATTGCGACAGCTCAAGGTTTTGAGCAGCTGACATTATTGGAAGATGGTGTAAGGGCGTTGAACTCTAAATAGAAAGAGACGAGTAAGCGGTATACGGGATTCGAAGAAAGATACTCTCATCCCGTATCTGCTCTTTATCGAACCAACCAGCTCTTTGGATTCTGAGCTTGGCTGTTTCTACGAATTTCAAAGTACAATGATGGGCGTGTTTGGCCGCCAGTGTCACCTGCAAGCGCGATGGCTTCACCCGCTTTAACCTTGTCACCTTCTTTCTTCAGTAGTGCTTGGTTAAAGCCATAGAGCGTCATATCACCTTTACCATGGTCGAGAAGAACCACTAAACCATAGCCTCGCAGATACTCGGAAAATACCACCGTACCTGAGTAAACGGATTTTACCTGCTGACCGTACTTGGCGTTGATCACCATGCCTTTCCAGTTAATTTGCCCCGTTTGACGTGAACCGTAGTTATGTAGAACTTTATCTTTGATCGGCCAAGGTAGCTTACCTTTACGTTTTGCTAGGCCATCCATCGGTACTGCATTACGTCGTTCTCGAGCCGCTTTTTCTGCTTTTGCTATTTCAGCTTTCAGGCGAGTTTCATTTCGCTGAAGTTCAGCCAAGTAATTTTTGTCGCCAGAAATATTCTTCTTAATGCTGCCAACGGTTTTCTTACGTTGTGTTTGAGTCTGAGACAACTTGTCACGCTTTGTGGTTTGCTGTTTTAACAATGTTGCAATTTGTTCTTGCTCGAGTTGACGCTGTTTGTGGCTTTCTTCTAATTCGAGTTGCGTCTGTTCAATCGTTTTAATGGTTGCGGAGCGAGCTTTGGCAAGGTGCTGGTAATAATGACTGATGCGATCTTCTTCTACACCGGTGTTGAGAATGTGAGAAGAAGCCTTAGCTCGACTCGTCATGTAGTAAGTCTGAATGAGCTGCTCTAACTTGTCTGTCTGGACTTTTTTCTGTGCAGTGAGCGCTTTAATCTTTGTGTCTAAATTAGCAATATTAGCATTAGCAGTATTGAGCTGCTTTTTACTGTCTAGAATCGCTTTTTCAAGTGAAGCGATGGACAGCTCCTGCTTCTTGAGGTTTGCCTGTAGGCTATCGAGTTTCTTTTGCTGGGAAGAGAGCGCTTTCTGTTGACGAGAGATTTCGCTTGATACGCCTTTCAGTTCACCTTGAGATGCAGCAAATGATGATGAAGACAAAAGAGCAACACCAAGGCTGGCAGATATCAAAAGAACAGTGCTCATTGATTGAACGGGTTTCATCATTATCGTCATTTTGCTCTTATTAATAATCAGCATCTGCTGCGAGTCTTTTCGCATCTCGGCTATTCGTCGGATCCCGAATCTGCTCTTAAATCCCATCACCATGGATGAAGTTCTGAGAGCGACCGTTAAACCCCTGATCCATGTCTAAAGATGGCTTATCAGTTTTCGGCTTTCCAACAATTTTTGCAGGAACACCAGCGACAGTCGTATGAGGCGGAACGGCTTGAAGAACCACTGAGCAAGAACCAATTTTCGCGCCTTCACCCACTTCAATATTGCCAAGTATTTTAGCGCCGGCACCGATCATTACACCTTCTCGGATTTTAGGGTGACGATCGCCACCTTCTTTACCCGTACCACCTAAAGTCACGTCTTGAAGGATAGATACATCATTTTCAACTACGGCTGTTTCACCAATCACGATACCGGTGGCGTGGTCGAGCATGATCGCTTTACCGATACGAGCGGCTGGGTGAATATCCACTTGGCAAGCAACCGAAATTTGGTTCTGTAGGTAAGTAGCAAGTGCAATACGCCCTTGCTTCCATAGCCAGTTAGCCACTCGGTAACCTTGCAAAGCGTGGTAGCCTTTCAGATAAAGCAGAGGCATCGAGTACATCTCGACCGCAGGATCTCGATTTACCGTCGCACAGATATCACAAGCAGCCGCATCAATAATCGATTGATCTTGCTTGAATGCTTGTTCAACCACCTCACGCACCGCCATTGCGGGCATTGAAGCCGTCTTTAGCTTATTGGCTAGGATATAACTTAATGCAGCGCCTAAGCTTTCGTGGTTGATAATGGTGGCATGGTAAAAACTCGCAAGCATAGGTTCTTGCTCCGACTGCTGTCGAGCTTCCTTCACAATGCATTGCCAAACTTTTTGTTGTTCACAGTGTTTCATTTTACCATCCATCTTATCTATTTTATCCCACGACTGAATACGCGATGTTATCGCTCTGACTTCTTGTCTCGAGCAAGCAGATCTTGTGCCGCTAAGTGGGCATCTTTCCCTTGATACAGCACTTGGTAAATTTGTTCAACAATTGGCATCTCAACGCCCATACGTTCTGATAGTAACCAAACTTCTTTGGTGTTGCGATAACCTTCGACCACTTGGCCAATTTCTTCTTGTGCGGTGTCAACGTCTTTACCTGAACCCAATGCTAAACCGAAGCGACGGTTACGCGATTGGTTGTCGGTACATGTCAGTACTAGGTCGCCAAGTCCCGCCATACCCATAAAGGTCTCTGGTTGTGCGCCAAGTGCTGCACCTAATCGGCACATCTCTGCTAAACCACGGGTAATTAACGCTGTACGCGCATTAGCACCGAAGCCAATACCATCCGACATGCCAGCACCAATCGCGATAACGTTTTTAACCGCACCACCAAGCTGCATACCAATGAAATCTGAGTTTGCGTATACGCGGAATGTTTTGCCACAGTGAATCTTTTCTTGAAGCTCTTCTAAGAAGGTCTCATCTGGTGACGCGACTGAAATTGCTGTCGGCATACCCATCGCAAGTTCTTTGGCGAAAGTAGGGCCAGATAGAACCGCTAGAGAGTAATTGTCACCAAGCACATCGTGCGCGACATCTTTAAGTAGTCGGCCTGTTTCAGGTTCTAGACCTTTCGTTGCCCAGCAGATACGAGAGCTATCAGATAAATGAGGCTTCAGGCTATTTAAGACGATGCCAAACACGTGACTAGGGACAACGACTAGGAGGTCACGACTGGCTGTTACTGCTTTCTCAAGGTCTGATTCGATGATCAGGCTTTCTGGAAAGTCGATATTAGGAAGAAACTCATTATTTGCACGCTCTGAGTCAAGACGTGCCATGTGGATAGGGTCATGTCCCCAAAGAACAACATTTGCACCGTTACGCGCTAGAGAAATAGCTAAAGAGGTTCCGTAAGAACCTGCGCCAATGACTGTCATGGCGATCTCTTTGCCGTAAGCGCTGTCTTTACCGTAAGCGTATGCCGTATTAGTCGGGCGAGTTGTATCTGTCATGCTTCCACCTAAAAATAATGAGGGAAATCGAAGAGTTTTGGAAAAGCTTTCTACTAAATTAGAAGGCTCTCTATCTTAGTACAGTGTAAAGAAAAAATGCACATCGCAGAAGTTACGATGTGCATTTAAAAGTTAACTAACGTTAGAATTAAGTTCTACTTTGAGACTTAAGCCTGTTCGCCTTCAGCCTGCTGAGCTTGGTTCTGTAGGTAGTTCATGAACAAAGCATCGAAGTTTACAGGTGCTAGGTTCAGTTGTGGGAACGTACCTTTAACCACTAGGCTAGAGATTGTTTCACGAGCATATGGGAATAGGATGTTCGGGCAGAATGCACCTAGGCAATGTGCTAGTTGACCAGCCTCCATTTCGCTTGCAGAGAAGATACCACCTTGCTGAACTTCACAAAGGAATGCTGTGTCATCTGCGTTCTTAACGGTAACCGTTAGGCGTAGAATTACTTCATAAACACCTTGGCCTAGTTCACGGCTCTGGGTGTCTAGATCCAGTTTTACATCTGGGTTCCACTCTTTTTGAAACATATCTGGAGAGTTTGGCGCTTCGAAAGATACATCTTTTAGGAAGATGCGTTGGATTGCGAAGTTTTGTTGTGCGTCTTGTTGTGCTGCTTCAGCCATTTTCTTGTCCTTAAAAATTTATAATTAGGTTTTGTTCGTCATATTTGTCGAACAAAACCCGAAAGTTAGTTTATTAGGTCAGCTTACTTTTTACCTTTTACTAAAGGTAGATTAGCTTCGCTCCAAGCCACTAGACCACTTTTCAGCACGCTTACGTTTTCGAAGCCTGCTTTAACCAGTAAGTTAGCGCTTTCTTGGGCGGTTTGACCTGTCTTGCATACTACGATGATTGGGTCTGCTTTACGGCTTTCAAGGCTACCTAAGTTATTTGATTTTATGTCTGACGGCAAAATGTGAAGTGCGTCAGTAATATGGCCCTTTTTGAACTCATCTTTAGTACGAATATCCACCACAACGCCGTTCTCACGGTTAATCAGCTGTGTTGTTTGTGCTGCCGTGATCTCTTTGTAGGCTGCGTTTGATGTTTTAATTACGTTCGCAATGATGGCAACAACCAAGCCGATCCATACGATGGCTAAAATCATATTCTCTTGAACAAATGGAACTAACTCTTGCATGTCTTGAACTCTTATTCGTTATTGGGCGAAAAATTATAGGGTAGGAGTATAGCGAGGTTTTGGGTTTGGTGTACATAGCCATGCTAGTTAAGCACCGTGCTTAACTAAAATTTTGATTATTTTTTTTATTACATAGATAATAACAAGCCAACATTAGATGGTGGTTAGTGCGTAGTGTGGTTTCGCTTTAAATCAAAGGGCGGTAGCGTCTTGCTTTTTTCGATGTAGCACAACAACTAAGGTGATAGTTGGTTGTGTACGCTTTTTAACTCAATGTAAACATTCTACCGCTAATGTACTGTAGATGTCTGAGTGTTGCCTCTTACACGCTGCGTATCTATTCGTGCTATAGGCGTGGCGATAAAGCTGAAGCTTCGCTTGCTTAACTAATAAAAAGATACCATTGAATGTTAATAAATTCATATTCATTTGGTATTAGATAATGAAGAACTAAACGATAACTATAATTGGTTTTTGTTTGTCATATTTATTGTTTACTTAATATTGTATGGTGGATGTCTAAGTGAAAGTTGTTATTACATATGGAACATTTGACCTTTTCCATGTTGGTCATATTCGATTGTTGAAACGCCTTAGGGAATTAGGAGATAAATTGGTTGTTGGTATATCTTCTGATCAGTTCAATGAAGTGAAAGGAAAAAAATCTTTCTTTTCATATGCTGAAAGAGCTGAAATTGTAAGTGCATGCCAATATGTCGATGAGGTGTTTCCTGAGCATAATTGGGATCAAAAGGCTCAGGACTTGAGAAAATACAAAGCAACTGTCTTTGCAATGGGAGATGATTGGACTGGTAAGTTTGACCATTTATCGGGTGTTTGTGAAGTGGTTTACCTTTCTCGAACAGAAGATATCTCCACTACAAAAATAAAGTCAACACTATCATCTTTAAAGAAAAGTGAACTTGATAAGATCGAAAGTTCACTTCATGATGTGATTGAAATTGTAAAAACGATGTCTAATAAATAATGGTGTGGGTGAAATAATGTTAAATAATAAAAGTGTTTTAATAACAGGTGGAACGGGTTCTTTTGGTAAGCAATTTATTAAAACTATCCTTGAGCGATACCAAGATGTCAAAAAAATTATAATTTACTCTCGAGATGAACTAAAGCAATTTGAAATCAAGCAAAAATATCCGGCTAAAGATTTTCCTCAACTGCGTTTCTTTATTGGGGATGTTCGGGATCAAAAACGCATGATCCAAGCTTGCGAAGGTGTAGATGTTATTATCCATGCCGCGGCTATAAAGCAAGTTGATACCGCTGAATATAATCCGACGGAATGCATTCGCACTAACATCGATGGTGCTGAAAATGTTATACAAGCGGCTCTACAATGTGGTGTTCATGATGTAGTTGCTCTATCTACAGATAAAGCTTGTGCTCCTGTAAACTTGTATGGTGCAACGAAGTTAGCCTCTGATAAGTTATTTACAGCAGCTAATAATATTAAAGGTTCAAAAGACATTAAATTCAGTGTTGTCCGCTACGGGAATGTCATGGGGTCAAGAGGCTCGGTTATTCCTTTCTTTTTAGGGAAGAAGAAAGAAGGCGTTTTACCAATTACTCATGAGGAGATGACTCGCTTTAATATTTCATTACAAGATGGCGTTAACATGGTTATGTATGCTATAGAACATCATTTGGGAGGTGAAATATTTATTCCAAAAATTCCTTCTTACAGAGTCCTTGATGTTGCCGAAGCAGTTGCACCTGAATGTGTGACGAAAGTTGTTGGTGTAAGACCGGGTGAAAAGATACATGAAGAAATGATAACTGATGCGGATTCATTGAACACAATCGACTTAGGTAAGTATTACGCGATTCTTCCTTCTGTGTCATTTACTTATACAGAAGCCGAATTTATGGTGCACCATAAAGCTGTAAAAGTACCATTTGGATTTAAATATAATTCAGGAACAAATACGGAATGGGAAACTATTGATGGGTTACGTGATTTAATCGTTGAACATGTAGATCCAACGTTTTCTGTTTAAATTAAGGAACACTTAATGAAAGTTTTTGCTATCATTCCTGCACGAGGTGGAAGTAAACGAATACCCAACAAGAACATTAAACATTTCTTAGGTAAGGAAATTATTGGTTATCCAATAGAAGCGTTACTTAACAGCAAAGTAATAGATAAGGTCTTGGTCTCTACAGACAGCGATGAAATAAAAGGGATATCTGAATCATTCGGTGCATATGTTCCCTTCCTTAGGAGTTCGGCTAACTCTGATGATTATGCTACAACCTATGATGTTATTAAAGAAGTCGCTGAAAAAGTCGACTTAAGTAGTTATGATTATATATTGTGCTTATATCCTACTTCCGTTTTTGTTACTTCTGATTTAATTAGAAATGCAGTGGAGCTTTTATCTTCGAATAGAGAAGCTACAAGTTTAACTACTGTTCTCGAATATAGTCATCCAATTCAAAGAGCATTGAAGTTGGCCAATGGTGAACTGAAGTCGATAGAACCTGAATATTATAATTCTAGAAGCCAAGATTTAGAGGCAACTTATCATGATGCGGGTCAACTCTATTTATTCAATCTTGAAACTGTTCTCAAATCTAAAAAATTGATAACGAACAACTCAATTCCTATGGTTATTCCTCAAAATGAAGCTCAAGATATCGATACTGAGGATGATTGGAAACTTGCGGAGCTTAAGTACAAGGCGTCAGAAAAATCATGAAGTTACTAATTATTGGTGTTAGTGGATTATTAGGTAGCAGTTTAGTCCGCAGACTAGTTGATGGGTATGAGGTCGTAACTGTTACCCGAAACTCAAATGAAAGTGATTTCCAAGTAGATATGTCAGATGAAGATGCTTGCCTTAAATTACTAGAGCATGTAAAACCTGATGTTATAATTAATCTAGCAGCAGTAACAAGTGTTGATTTGTGTGAAGAAAATATTTCTTTAGCGTACCGTGTTAATACAGGTATACCTAAAAATCTGAAGAAATATGAAAAAGGACGTGATGTATTTATAATTCATATATCAACTGATCACTTTTACAATCAAGAAAAATCAGATGAAAGTCAAGTTATTATAATTAATAACTATGCGATGACTAAGTATGCCGGTGAATTGGCTTTGCAGGAAAGTAATGCTGTAATACTTAGAACGAACTTTTTTGGTTATAGCCACAGTGGCATTCAGGGCGCGAGCACACTTTG
>NZ_JBFRJM010000076.1:0-22502 GCF_041468865.1 Vibrio sp. 10N.286.52.C3
GCCTCCTCCTACTCGATTTATATAAAGCTTAGTGGCACGAAATATAAAGCTATAGCGGCACGAACAAGATAGAAAAAAGGCGCTGAACATAATATTCAGCGCCTTGCATTGTTCGTTAAGCAATCGTGATTACTTAATTTCCATACCTTGAGCTTGCAAGTCCGCATGGTAAGAAGAACGTACAAACGGGCCACACGCTGCGTGAGTAAAGCCTAGCTCTAGAGCAATCTCTTTCAGCTCATCGAACTCAGAAGGCGGCACGTAGCGTTCTACTGGTAAGTGGTGACGGCTTGGTGCTAGGTATTGGCCTAGTGTCAGCATAGTCACACCATGTTCGCGAAGGTCTTTCAGTACTTGAACGATCTCTTCTTTTGTCTCACCAAGACCCATCATCACACCTGATTTTGTTGGGATATCAGGGTGCTGCTCTTTGAATTTCTTCAGTAGATCAAGAGACCACTTGTAGTTCGCACCTGGACGCGCTTTACGGTATAGACGTGGCGCTGTCTCTAGGTTGTGGTTGAAAACATCTGGCGGGTTGTCTTTCATTAGATCAAGTGCAACGTCCATACGACCGCGGAAGTCTGGAACCAGTGTTTCGATACGAATATTTGGGTTTAGTTCGCGAATCTCACGGTTACAGTCAGCAAAGTGCTGAGCACCGCCGTCACGCAAGTCATCACGGTCAACTGAAGTGATTACAACGTACTTCAGTTTCATGTCTTTAATCGTCTTAGCCAGTTTCTTCGGCTCTTCAGCTTCAGGAGCAACAGGACGACCATGGGCAACATCACAGAACGGGCAGCGACGAGTACAGATAGCGCCAAGAATCATAAACGTTGCCGTACCGTGGTTGAAACACTCGGCTAGGTTAGGGCAAGACGCTTCTTCACAAACTGAGTGCAGGTTGTTTTTACGCATTGCTGATTTGATTTCTTGAATACGATGACTGTCTGAAGGAAGTTTAATCTTCATCCATTCAGGCTTACGTAGAACTTCTTTCTGTTCAGCAGGCATATTCTTTACGGGAATTAATGCCATTTTGTCAGCGTCACGATATTTAACGCCTTTTTCCATTTGGATTGGTTTGCTCATGATTTTATGCTTACTGCTGTAATGTTACTGGTGGCTTGAATGTCTACTTGGTCATAGCCGAGTAGCTCTACGAGCTCTTGTATTAACTGTTGCTCAACGTTTTCTAGTTCACTTGGTCCGCCGAGTTGGCTTACCTGCGCCATTTCCATACCTTGGTAACCACATGGGTTAATACGTAGGAATGGAGACAGGTCCATATCGACGTTGAGTGCTAGCCCGTGGAACGAGCAGCCACGTCGAATACGTAATCCGAGTGAACAGATTTTCTTGCCATCGACATAAACACCAGGAGCGTCAGGTCGGGCAGCTGAATCTATATTGTAAGCTTTCAGAGTATTGATTACTAGGTTCTCGATATGAGTCACCAAATCACGCACTCCGAATTTCTTGCGGCGGATGTTAATCAGAAAGTAAGCCACTAATTGGCCTGGGCCGTGGTAAGTCACTTGGCCACCGCGATCGCTTTGTATTACAGGGATATCACCGGCATTTAATACATGCTCAGCTTTGCCTGCTTGTCCTTGAGTGAAGACAGGGTTGTGTTCAACCAACCAAACTTGGTCTAGGTCTTCTTCCGTGCGTTCGTCTGTGAACTTATGCATGGCTTTCCATACAGGTTCGTAATCCTGACGGCCTAATTTTTTTACGATTAGCTTATTTTGCAAAGCTGCACTCCCTCAAGGATTAATAAAGTGAACGCATTATAAACGCTAAACATGATTCTAACTACAGACGGACTGCAAGGTTTTTCAACTTTCTTTGTATTTATTGAAAATTAAGTTGAATGAATTTGAGCTAGATAGGGCGCTTTAAACAAAAACAGCGGCAATAAGCCGCTGTTTTTCATGTGTAATCGGAGATTACAGAACCATACGAACGATTTCGATCTCGCCCAGTTCTTTATAAAGAGTTTCTACTTGCTCAATTGAAGTCGCAGTAATATTGATAGAAACAGAGTGGTAGTTACCTTTCGCACTTGGTTTTAGCGTTGGGCTGTAGTCACCAGGAGCATGACGCTGGATCACTTCTAGTACTAGCTCAGTCAGTTCTGGCTTAGCGTGGCCCATTACTTTGTAAGTGAATGAACAAGGGAACTCTAAGAGGTCTTTTAGTTTTGCATCAGAATTGATGTTCATGATTAGCTCCAAAAGGCTAGACTCTCGCAAATTGGCGAAATGTCGATAAAAAGCGTGTTCGGTCAACAGACACGAGTAATAAGGCGGAATATTACGTGTAAATATCACCGAACTCAAGATCAACAAAAGCCGCACATGGCGGCTTTTGGTTCGCTAATGAGTAAATCATGAACTTACTCATTAGGTTAGCTATACAACAAGCTTGGGTTTTACCTAGAACAAACCTTTTGCTTGTTTAGAATAAACCCTTGAACAGAAGAACTAGGTAGTCCCATAGACGGCTGAATAGGCTGCCTTGGTCTACATCTTCAAGTGCTAGTAGTGGGTATTCAGCAACGTCTTCACCGTCTACTTGGTAGAATAGTTTACCAACTACATCGCCTTTGCTGATTGGCGCTTCTAGCTCTTTCTCAAGAACGAAGCTTGCCTTCAGGTTCTTAGCTTGACCACGAGGTAGCGTTACGAAAGTATCTTCGTCGACACCCAGTGCAACTGTGTCCTTGCTACCCATCCAGATCTTCTCTTCTACGAAGGTTTCACCGGCTGTGTGTGGTGCCACTGTTTCAAAGAAGCGGAAGCCGTAGCTAAGCAGTTTTTTGCTTTCTGTTTTACGAGCATTCGCATTCTTGGTGCCCATAACTACAGCCACTAGGCGCATTTTGCCTTCTGTCGCTGAGCTTACTAGGCTGTAACCTGCATTGCTTGTGTGGCCCGTTTTGATGCCATCAACGTTCATGCTCTTATCCCATAACAGACCGTTACGGTTGTATTGGGTGATGCCGTTGTATGTGAATTTCTTCTCTGAGTAGATACGGTACTCGTCTGGTACGTCGCGAATCAGCGCCTGACCAAGTAGCGCCATATCGTAAGGCGTTGAGTATAGGTTCGGGTTGTCTAGACCGTGCACGTTAGCAAAGTGCGTGTCTTTCATGCCGATAGAGCTTGCCCAAGCGTTCATTAGGTCAACGAATGCATCTTCAGAGCCAGCGATGTGTTCAGCCATAGCAACACATGCGTCGTTACCTGATTGAATGATGATACCGCGGTTTAATTCTTCAACTTTAACCGTAGTGCCCACTTCAACGAACATCTTAGATGAATCTGGGAAGTTTTTAGCCCAAGCATTTTCACTGATTACAACATCGTCGTTTAGGTTGATGTTGCCACGGTCGAGCTCTTGGCCGATCACGTAGCTCGTCATCATCTTGGTTAAACTTGCTGGAGAAAGCTGAGTATTCATCTCTTTCTCTGCTAGTACTTTGCCTGAATGGTAATCCATCAGAACAAAACCTTTAGCGGCGATTTGAGGAGCATCAGGAACAACAATAGGAGCGGCGAATGACGATGTAGCTATCGTTGCAGAAAGAGCAACAGAAGTAGCAAAAATCGATTTAACAAGTTTATTAGATTTAATCATTTTGAATGCAATTATTTGGTGAACTATTCATATATTAACAGAATCACTCTGTCACACCAGAGCGCTGATTACCAGAAGTAACTGTTAGATTAATTAGCGAGTTAGGGTGTGTTTTTTTATATAAGCTGACGGGTAACCCATTAGCTTAACTTGTTCTAATTTCTCTTGAGTCAGAGCATAGTCATGAAATGGCCCAATCATCAGACGGTAGTTGTCATCATTTGGCTGCAAGAACGTTGCTACTTCTAGCTTTTCGGCTAGATCTTTCGCTAACTTCTCTGTTCTATCTTCATGTGGAGATGTTGCGACTTGAATAATAAATTGCGGTAAAGCAGCCTTTTTATTTGCGTCGGTTGGCATAGCCACAGTAATGACTTCAATCTCAACATTTGCCGTGCCGGTTCTCAACACATCGAGCTTGTAAGCTGCCGCATAACTAAGGTCAATGATTCGGCCTTCATGGAATGGGCCGCGGTCATTGATACGAACAATCGTCGTTTTGTTATTGTCGGTATTCGTCACTTTTACATAGCTTGGAATTGGCAATGTTTTGTGCGCCGCAGACATCGAATACATGTCATAGATCTCGCCGTTAGACGTTAAGTGACCATGAAATTTCTTACCGTACCAAGAGGCTTTGCCTTTCTCAGTAAACCCTTCGGTCTTCTTTACGATCTTGTAGTCTTCGCCACGTAAAGTGTAATCCGTGTTACCACCTAAACTATAAGGTTCATACTGAGGGTGAGCATCCTCGAGATGCTCTACTGAGATAGGTGCGTCTGGTGCAATATCTGAATCAATATCGTAGCGGCCTGTTGGCTGCTTTGAAGAACAACCATTGATTAAAATCGCTAGCCCTAAGATAGAGGCTATTTTTTTGATTGGCAGCTCATCAACCAAGGATGCTTTTTTTGGAAACGTTGTAATAGACATCGATTAGGTCGCCTTTGAGAATGCTTTTCTGTGTGTATGGATCGACATTAAAATACCAAAACCAGCCATAAGGGTAACCATTGAAGTACCACCATAACTGACTAAAGGAAGAGGAACACCAACCACAGGTAGAATGCCACTTACCATGCCAATGTTTACAAAAATATAAACGAAGAAGCTCAGTACAATACTGCCGCCCATCATTCGACCGAATGCGGTTTGAGCTTGGCTCGCAAGCACTAAGCCACGTCCAATAATAAACAGGTAGATCGCAAGCAAGAACAAGATACCGATCATGCCCCATTCTTCGGCGATGACCGCAAAAATGAAGTCAGTATGACGCTCTGGGATGAACTCTAGTTGAGATTGAGTGCCTTGCAACCAACCTTTTCCTGATATACCACCCGAACCTATCGCAATCTTACTTTGAATGATGTGGTAACCCGCACCTAATGGATCTGATTCAGGATCAAAGAGGGTTCTTACACGTACCTTTTGATATTCACGCATCAAGAAGAACCATAAGATTGGAATAAATGCCCCTAACGCGATTGCGGCGCTAGCAATGATTTTCCAACTGATACCTGCCAGGAATATCACGAAGATACCTGATGCGGCGATAAGGATAGATGTACCTAGGTCAGGCTGCTTTGCGATTAGAATCGTCGGTACAAACACCATCACTAGCGAGATCGCTAATGTTTGGAATGTTGGTGGAAGTGAGCGCTTACCGATAAATCGCGCCAGCATCAAAGGCACCGCGAGCTTTAATAGCTCTGACGGTTGGAATCGAACAAAGCCGAAGTTTAACCAACGCTGGGCGCCTTTAGAGGCTTCACCAAAGAACAACACGCCCAATAGCAAGATGACACCACCTACAAATAGCAGTGGTGCCAAGGTTTCATAAGTGCGAGGTGAGATTTGCGCTAGGAAGATCATCACACCTAAAGACAGAGCCATGCGCATCGCCTGGCGATCCATCATCGCAAGGCTTTGTCCGCTTGCGCTGTACATGATCAGTAGGGCAAAGCCCATTAAAACCAGAATGCCGAGCAATAGCGGCAGGTCGATATGCAGCCTTTCGAATAGGGCTCTATTTCGTCCAGTTGAAGGATCAAGTTTCATTATTTAATTGGCTCACTTTGATAATCTTCTGCAAGGATAATATGGTCTAAAATCCTTCTTACTACTGGGCCGCCGTTAGAAGAACCGCCACCTGCGTTCTCTAGAACGATAGTCACGACGGCTTCAGGATCTTCAAAAGGCGCGTAACCCGTAAAGAGGGCGTGATCGCGTAAGTGCTCTGCGATTTCATCCGCGTTGTACTCTTCATCTTCTTTTAAGCCGAATACCTGCGCGGTACCCGATTTACCAGCGGTTTGGTAAGACATTTTCTGGAATGAACGTCTTGCCGTGCCTTTTTTACCGTGGTTAGCCAGCCTCATACCTTCCTGAGCGATATCCCAATACTTCTTCTTAACCCCGGTTAGCGGTGGGTAAGTTTCAATGTCCGACATGATTTGTTCATCGAATGGACGACCGTTATCAATGGTTGAACGAAGTAGGTGAGGTGCGGTTACTTCACCTTCATTGACCAAAACTGATGTGGCTTTTGCAATCTGCATGGGTGTTGCAGTCCAGTAGCCCTGTCCAATACCAACTGGAATAGTATCACCTTGATACCAAGGCACACGGTGTCTGGCCATCTTCCAATCACGAGTTGGCATATTGGCTTTGCTTTCTTCGTAGATATCGATGCCAGTATAATCACCAAAGCCGAACATCATCATCCATTTGGATATGCGATCAATGCCGAGATCATAAGCAATTTGGTAAAAGAAGGTATCCACCGACTCTTCAATCGCTTTCTCTATATCAACGACCCCGTGTCCCCAACGCAACCAGTCACGGAATGGTCTTGTTTTTGAATTAGGGATCTTCCAATAACCTGGGTCATTACGCGTTGTATTAGGTGTAATAACACCTTCTTGCAGAGCAGCAACAGCAATGAAGGGTTTGATCGTCGATGCTGGTGGGTAAATCCCTAGCGTGGCACGGTTAACCAAAGGGCGGTTTTTGTCTTGAAGTAGCGCGTTATAGCCTTTAGACGAGATACCATGCACGAATGCGTTTGGGTCGTAGCTTGGGCTCGATACCATGGCTAACACGCCATTGTCTTTCGGATCGAGAACGATAGCTGAACCACGGCGGCCATCAAGTAACTTATGTACGTATAGCTGTAGCTTGATATCTAAGTTAAGTACGATATCTTTGCCTGGAACCGAAGGGACAAATTTGAGGGTACGAATCACTCGTCCACGACTGTTAACTTCGACTTCTTGGTAGCCAGCTGTACCGTGCAACATATCTTCGTAATAACGCTCAATACCCAACTTACCGATATCACGTGTAGCTTGGTAATTGGCGTCTTTTTCTTCTCGCATCAAGCGCTGCATATCACGGTCATTGATGCGCGATACATAGCCTATTACGTGAGTGAGCACATCACCGTAAGGGTAGAAACGCTTCAAAGTTCCCGTAACTTCAACACCTGGGAATTTGTGTTGGTTTACAGAGAAGACGGCAACTTGTTCTTCAGACAGTTGATTAAGAATAGGTACTGATTTAAAGCGTCGTGAATTACGACGATCACGATTAAAGCGCTCGATACGCTCTGGCGGGATCTCAATTAATGCTTGCAGACGAGCAAGCGTGTCATCCATATCTTTAATTTTTTCGGGTATGATTTCTAGATTGAAAACAGGACGGTTTTCGGCAAGAAGTATACCGTTGCGATCGTAAATCAAACCACGGTTAGGGGCGATCGGAACGACCTTGATACGGTTGTCGTTAGAACGAGTTTTATAGTCTTGGTATTGATTGACCTGAATGTTGTACAGGTTAACAACCAACATCGACATCATGACTATGATCCCCGCAAACGCAACAAAAGCACGGCTAGTAAATAGTCGTGCTTCTGCTTTGTAATCGCGGATTTGGCTACGTTTACGTAACATTAACGCTTATTCTCGATGATAAGGGTGGTTAGCAGTGATGCTCCAAGCTCGATACAAGCTTTCAGCCATGATAACGCGTACTAATGGGTGAGGGAGAGTAAGCGCAGACAGAGACCAACTTTGGTCTGCGGCCGCTTTACATGCAGGTGCTAATCCTTCAGGCCCGCCAATTAGGATAGATACGTCACGTCCATCCAGCTTCCAACTTTCTAATTGCTCAGCAAGTTGAGGTGTATCCCACTTTCTACCTGGGATATCGAGCGTGACAATACGGTTGCCTTTTGGAACTGCAGCCAGCATCGCTTCACCTTCTTTTTGAAGAATGCGTGCAATATCTGCATTTTTACCGCGCTTTCCTGCAGTAATTTCAATGAGCTCTAATGGCATATCGTGAGGGAAGCGGCGTTTGTATTCTTGAAACCCTTCTTCAACCCACTTTGGCATTTTTGTGCCAACTGCGATTAACTGGATCTTCAAAGCTTAGCCCCAAAGTTTTTCTAGTTGGTACAGCTCACGATGCTCTTCTTGCATAACGTGAAGCATGCTTGTGCCCATATCTAGAACAACCCATTCACCTTCTTGCTGACCGTCCATACCTAGAGGTTGCATACCCGCTTTACGCACTTCATCAGCAACATGCTGTGCAATAGAGGCAACATGGCGTTTAGAGGTGCCAGTACAAACAATCATGTAATCAGTAACGCTTGATTTGCCTTCTACATCGATAGTTACAATCGATTCTGCTTTCATGTCGTCGGCTTTGTCTGCAAGAAAATCTTTTAGTTCTTCACGTAACACTGGGTGTTCCTTTAATCTGAATTTAGCTTTGTTTAGGGCTTGTTGACCCTAGAATATAACACGCTTTTATGCGTGGAATGGTATTGAAGCTGAAGGGATACAAAACTCTACGCTTAACTGATGAATTAGTGGCCAAGGCGACTGCTCATATTGAGTTTTTGTCATCAATTCAGCTTGAGTGAGCAACGCGAACAAAGAGTGTAATTGAGAAATCGAAACTCTTGTTAGCGCGGCGTTATAAAGAGGCTTTTTAGATTGCCAGATACGGTGTTTTTCGAAGACCTGACCAATCGGCATCTGTTTCATTTGTTGCTGCATTTGTAATAGCAGAGCAAGCTCTCGTTGTATGCTACGTAATAAAATGACGGGTTCGACACCTTCAGCTTCTAGCTGACGCAGGATTCGTTGTGCTCGGTTACCTTTGCCTGCCAATAACGCATCACTCCAATGGAATGGAGTAAAATGGTTGTGTCGACTCAGCGATTCTTCTAAGCGTACTAACGTGAGTTTTCCATCTGGGTATTGGAGAGCCAGTTTTTCTAGGCTTTGGGTGAGAGCAAATAGATTACCCTCATGCCATTGCGCCAGCATTTGAATCGCTTCAGGGTCTGGCGTTAAACCGATTTGACGGCAACGCGCTTGGACAAACTGAGGTAACCGACTGACATCTGGCGTTAGGCAACTGACCCAGTGACCCTGATTCGAAAGAGCCTTAAACCACTTAGCGCTTTCTTGAGCTTTGGTGAGCTTAGTGCCCACCAAGATTAACAAGATATCACTGTGGATATGCTCGGAGATTGCGAGTAGCTCTTTCGCTATTGCGGCACTGACGCCTGACTCTGGCAGTTCAAGCTCGATGACCTGACGGCTAGAGAATAGGCTCAGTGCTTGAGTGCAGTCGTAGACTTGATTCCAGTCGAGACTGCTATCAATCGCAAAGCGGTGACGTTCTTCAAAGCCTTGCTGTTTTGCAGCCTTTTGAATCGCTTCTCGGCTCTCTTGCAACAGTAGCGGTTCGTTACCAAAAATTAGGTAAACATTACTCAACTGTTTAATAAGTTGCTCTGATAAGCGGTCAGCAAAAATACGCATCAAATAAACCTATTACTCAGCCGAATCGCTAAGTGTTGGTTGTTCTTCTGAAGCTGGTACGATCTCAACATTCTTGATGTTGTATTGCTTTTCGAGTTCTTTCACTTGAACGTGCTCTAGTGCATCTAGGTCCATGCTATCAGCTGCAATGTTCGCTTTTAGTCGAGCCATCTGACGAAGGATTTGGCTTGTTGCCAACTTACGCATCTCATCTTCGATCATGTCTCGTTCAACCGACTTCGCAAGTGCAGTTAGCGGGTTATCTAGGTAACTACGGGTTACGCTGGTTGAGAACGTCTTTGAGCCTAGATCCGGGACAGTTACGCGGTATGAAGCGCGGAATGTCAGTTCTTTCTCTGCTGCACGAGTGTTTTGGTATAGAGACAGAGTTCGCTCACCTACGCTCTCACTAATAATATGCAGGTTAGGTGTATTCTCAGCCGGTGGCACAATTTCTACATCATTCATACGCAGTTGACCTTTCATCATACGTGTAAACGTACTGTATTGGTCGTAACTGGTTACGGAGATCTTGTTGAGTTCTTCTGGTACGGAGTAATCACCACGTAGGTGGAAACCACACGCACTTAATAGGCTGACGGTTAAAACAACAACAGTAACTTTCAATGAAGATAGTGAAATCAGGCGCATTATTTGATGGCTCTCATGAAGGTAGAATACTTATTTAAAGGCTTTAGTTCGTTTGAGTGGTTAGGCTCAAGTCTAAAGCGCTTAAATAAGTAGACAGGGCAATTAGCTACCCTGTCTACAGACTGCTTTTGATGAATTAAGTTCGTTAATTCTTTAGCAATTGCATTGTGCTAACGAAATTAGTTAGCAACGATGTTTAGAAGCTTACCTGGTACGAAGATAACTTTACGGATAGTTAAGCCATCTAGGAACTTCTTAGCGTTCTCATCGTTTAGACCAAGCTCACGAACTTGCTCTTCTGTTGCATCAGCAGCAACGGTTAGTTTCGCACGTAGCTTACCGTTGATCATAACAACGATAGTTTTCTCGTCTTCAACTAGCGCTTTCTCATCGAAAGTTGGCCATGTTGCTGAGTCTACGTTTGATTCACCCAGTGCAATCCACATTTCGTAAGAGATGTGTGGCGTCATTGGGTAAAGCATGCGAACAACAGCTTTTAGCGCTTCGTCAAGGATTGCACGGTCTTGTGCAGATTCTTGAGGTGCTTTCGCCAGCTTGTTCATCAGTTCCATGATTGCAGCGATTGCCGTGTTGAACGTTTGGCGACGGCCAATATCGTCCGTTACTTTCGCGATAGTTTTATGGATATCACGACGAAGTGCTTTTTGGTCGCCAGATAGCGCAGAAGCATCAACAGATTCAGCAGCACCCTTAGAAGAGTGAGCGTGAACCAATTTCCAAACACGTTTAAGGAAGCGGTTAGCCCCTTCAACGCCAGACTCTTGCCACTCAAGCGTCATGTCTGCAGGTGATGCAAACATCATGAATAGACGTACTGTATCAGCGCCGTACTTGTCTACCATCTCTTGTGGGTCGATACCGTTGTTCTTAGACTTAGACATTTTGATCATGCCTGAGTGTTCAACTTCACGACCTTGATCGTCGACTGCTTTTTCGATACGGCCTTTACCGTCACGTTCAACCGTTACGTCAGTCGGTGCAATCCACTCTTTGGTGCCTTTTTCGTTTTCGTGATAGAACGCGTCAGCCAGAACCATGCCTTGACATAGTAGTTGCTTGAACGGTTCATCAGACGTCACGTAGCCAGCATCACGTAGAAGCTTATGGAAGAAACGAGAGTAAAGCAGGTGCATACAAGCGTGCTCGATACCACCAACGTATTGGTCAACTGGTAGCCAGTAGTTTGCTTTCTCTGGATCTAGAATGTCGTCTGCTTGCGGTGAACAGTAACGTGCGTAGTACCAAGAAGACTCCATAAACGTATCGAACGTGTCAGTCTCACGTAGAGCGGGTTCGCCGTTGAATGTTGTTTCAGCCCAAGACTTGTCAGCCTTGATTGGGCTCGTTACGCCATCCATTACTACATCTTCAGGAAGAATGACTGGCAGTTGGTCTGCTGGTACTGGGTGAACTTCACCGTCTTCAGTGGTTACCATTGGGATTGGAGCGCCCCAGTAACGTTGACGAGATACACCCCAGTCACGTAGACGGAAGTTTACTGTCTTCTTACCTTTGCCTTCAGCTTCAAGCTTCGCAGCAATTGCATCGAATGCTTCTTGGAACGCAAGACCATCGAATTCACCAGAATCAAACAGTACACCTTTTTCAGTGTAAGCCGCTTCAGACACGTCTAGTTCAGAACCATCTTCAGGTTTGATTACTGGGATGATATCGATGCCGTACTTAGTTGCGAACTCGTAGTCACGTTGATCGTGAGCAGGAACCGCCATTACCGCACCTGTGCCGTAATCCATAAGTACGAAGTTTGCTACGTATACAGGAACAACACGACCGTTAAGAGGGTGGATAGCCGTTAGGCCAGTATCCATACCTTTCTTTTCCATCGTTGCGAGTTCAGCTTCAGCAACTTTAGTGTTACGACACTCTTCAACGAATGCAGCAAGCTCTGGGTTGTTCTTCGATGCTTTCTCTGCAAGAGGGTGACCTGCAGCGATACCAACGTAAGAAACACCCATTAGTGTATCTGGACGTGTTGTGTACACTTCTAATGGTGCTTCTTCGCCCTTAACAGCGAAAGATAGCTCAACACCTTCAGAGCGGCCGATCCAGTTGCGCTGCATGGTCTTAACCATTTCAGGCCAACCTTCAAGGTTGTCTAGATCGTCTAGTAGCTCTTGAGCGTACTCAGTGATTTTAATAAACCACTGTGGAATTTTCTTTTGCTCTACTGGAGTGTCACAACGCCAGCAACAACCGTCTTCTACTTGCTCATTTGCCAGTACTGTTTGGTCGTTTGGACACCAGTTCACTGAAGATGTCTTCTTGTAAACCAGGCCTTTTTCGTAAAGCTTAGTGAAGAACTCTTGTTCCCAACGGTAGTACTCTGGAGTACACGTTGCGAATTCACGGTTCCAGTCGTAACCAAAGCCTAGAAGCTTAAGCTGGTTCTTCATGTACTCAATGTTTTCGTAAGTCCATGGTGCAGGTGCTGTATTGTTTTTAACAGCGGCGTTTTCTGCAGGTAGGCCGAATGCATCCCAACCAATTGGCTGCATTACGTTTTTGCCTTGTAGACGTTGGAAACGAGATACCACATCACCGATGGTGTAGTTACGCACGTGACCCATGTGCAGTCGGCCACTTGGGTAAGGGAACATAGAAAGACAGTAGAATTTTTCTTTGTTTGGGTCTTCACTTACAACGAAAGTCTCGCTGTTATCCCAGTGTTGTTGAACCTTTTGTTCAATCTCTTGCGGGTTATATTGTTCTTGCATCGATGGTATCCGGTTATCTTGGAATTTGTGAGTTCGGTTAGAACAGAATCTTACAGATCGTCATAGAATACCTAAAGGAGCTGAGTACAACAATAGTTATACCCTTCATACTTGCAGTTGCCGCTTAGTAGATTGTGTAATTTTCACTGAATTTCGCAGGGCAACTATACTTAAGAGTATGAATTGCATTTGTTTGTAAGCGGGAGTGCATTGCAGCGCATCCGTTTGCTCACTAAAAGGTTGGTTATCTTAAGGAGGTTGTTATGCCGAAGAAAAAAGCGCTCTATGAAGAAGTCGTCGAAGAGGTGATTGAAACGCTGAAGCATAGCCCTGAAGAGCTCAACAACAAAATCGAAACGTCGGGCAAGTTTGCGAAAGCAGCTAATGATATGACTAAAGATGAGCTTTCATTGATCTCTGCCTACGTGAAGTCGGACTTAAAAGAGTTTTCCGAAAGCTATGAAGAGAGTAAAAGCGGTCCATTCTATTTGATGATTGCGGACTCTATTTGGCAAGGGCTGTTGGATATTACTGATCGTACTAAGGTGGAATGGGTTGAACTGTTCCAAGACTTAGAACACCAAGGCTTGTATCAAGCGGGTGAAGTCATTGGCTTGGGAACCTTAGTATGTGACGAGTGTGGTCACCAAACCGAATATAACCACCCAACCAATATCATTCCATGCATTAAATGTGGTTCTAAAGGGTTTAGTCGTAAAGCCCTTAAACCGTAAGCTTCTGAACCATAGCGTATCAACGCAAAACCACAGCAATGAAAAAGGGTTGACCCGATCAGTCAACCCTCAAATCACTTTTCGTCGAATCTAGCTTTTTGGCTTTCTAATTACCCAACCAATCACCAAGCTGAGCATCGCCCAGATATACAGTGGCCAAGTACCTACTGTGTGATAAGGCGTTTGACCATCCGTTGAAATGAGTTCAGCTTTTAACACTGCCGTTTCAAACTGAGGCACTTGCTTGATTATATTGCCTTTGTAATCAGTAACTGCCGTCACACCGTTGTTGGTCGAGCGAATAACCGGCTTACCAAGCTCCAGAGCACGCATCTGTGCAATTTCCATATGTTGCAGAGGGCCAATCGAACGACCAAACCACGCATCGTTAGAGAGCGTTAAAATAAAGTCAGTCTCGTCGGTTACGTTCTGTCTAACTTGATCATTAAAGATGATCTCATAACACAGTGCCGGCGCTAAGTGACGACCATTTGCCACTATGTTTGGTTGAACAAAGTCGCCACGGCTAAATGATGACATTGGCAAGTTAAAGAAAGGTGCTAATGGACGCAAGATATCTTCAAACGGCACAAACTCACCAAATGGTAACAGGTGGTGTTTATGGTAGCGTTCGTCTGGATCGTAGCTGTACTCACCGTATGGATTCACACCGAGAGAAAGAACACTGTTGTAGTATTTCTTATCTTCAGACTGATTCAGCACACCGGTAATGATCGAACTGTTGTTCATCTTCGCTGCGCTATCCAAGTTACGTAGGAAAGATGGGATCTCAACTTCGAATGCTGGAATAGCCGCTTCAGGCCAGATGATGATATCCGCTCCCCAGTTTTCTCTGCTTAGGTCGGTGTACTTCATCATGGTTGGCCAGCGATGACTCGGTAGCCATTTACTGTCTTGATCGACGTTGCCTTGTATCAAGACGACTGACGTGGTTTTTTCAGGGTTCGGCGTGACCCAGTCGATGTTGCGAATACCAAAGCCTGCGCTAAATACGACAGCGGGAATGATAGCGATGCTCCAAGCCCGGTTAACAATCGCATAAGTGAATGCAGAGGCTGAAACAATGATCGCTAAAGTTACTAGCTCTACGCCGCCAATCGGTGCAAATGAACCCAATGGCGAATCGATTTGGCTGTAGCCTAACCAAAGCCAAGGGAAGCCCGTCATTACCCAGCCACGCAGCCAATCACAGACTAGCCAGAATGCAGGAGCTGCAAGGAAAAAGCGGCTTAGGTTATTGGCAGGGAAGAATTTATTCAAACCCCAGGTAAATAGCCCTGAATAAACGGCTAGGTAGCCAACAAGCAATGCCATCAAAAATAGGTTGGCTGCCAGTGGCATGCCGCCAAAACCATCAATGCTGACGTATACCCAGCTGATACCTGTGGTGAATTGACCTAAACCCCATGCGTAGCCAATCCAAAGCGCACTTTTAGGAGAGCGGTTGTGGATCAGTAACAGCAACAAAGCTGGGCTGAGAATAGCAAGAGGCCATATAGAGTATGGAGCGAATGAAAGGGTGGTTATAGCGCCAACAAAAACGGCCGCAAGCGGCCGTAATAGGCGATGAATAAAGGTATTAGTCATCTAATTTCTGTCATCTCTTTAGAGAGAAGTTGTTATTCTTCGATAGTCGGAAGAGGCTGTTCGTCAGGAATGGTTACCTGTAGCTGAATCACACGACGGTTATCTGCTGATGTTATTTTGAAATGGTAGTTTTCGATTTCTACAATTTCGCCACGAACCGGCAGGTGGCCGAGTGCTGTCATAACCATGCCGCCTACCGTATCCACTTCGTCGTCACTAAAGGCAGTGTTAAACGTATCGTTGAACTCTTCAATAGTGGTTAAAGCTTTTACAGAGAAGGTATGCTTACTCAGCTTACGAATATCTAGCTCTTCTTCATCGTCGAACTCGTCTTCAATTTCACCAACGATTTCTTCGAGGATATCTTCAATGGTTACCAGGCCAGAAACTCCACCAAACTCATCGACAACGATAGACATGTGGTAACGCTCTTCTTGGAACTCCTTAAGCAGGCGATCAACTCGCTTACTTTCAGGAACAACCACGACAGGGCGAATCACTTGTTCGATATCAAATGGAGCACTTTCTGAACCCAAATACTTAAGTAGGTCCTTCGCTAATAGAATGCCTTCAACATGGTCTTTATCTTCACTGATCACTGGGTAGCGAGAGTGTTGAGCATCAGTAATGAGCGCAATCAATGTATCTAGATCATCTGTGCGTTCAACTGTAACCATTTGAGAGCGAGGCAGCATGATATCGCGTACTCGCATCTCTGAAATTTCCATAACACCCTCGAGCATGTCGCGTGTGTCGTGGTCAATTAGGTCATTAATTTCTGAGTCGCGGATTACATCTACGAGCTCTTGGCGATCTTTTACTTCACCTTGAAATAGTTGGCCTAGGCGTTCAAAGAAGGACTTTCTACTCGGACCTTCAGATTTTTTACTTCCCTCAGAAGTGGGGGGGTTACCTTCGTTCATGATTTCTCAAAAAATAACGCTATCAGAAGTGTGATAGCACACGTTAAAACTCAGATTCCTGCGAAAATCACAGGTTCGATGAGTTATTGTTTCTCTGCAACCTACTTTACTAGAATCAATTTACTTTTCTAGAATGTAAGGGTCTTCAAACCCCATAGATTGCATGATTTCTGTCTCGAGTGACTCCATCTCTTCAGCTTCATCATCTTCGATATGATCATAACCTAGCAGATGCAGACTGCCATGTACAACCATATGAGCCCAGTGTGCTAGCAGAGGCTTACTTTGCTCTTCTGCTTCTTTTTCGACAACTTGGCGGCAGATAATGAGGTCGCCCAGTAGATCTAACTCGATCCCTGGAGGAGCCTCGAATGGAAAAGACAACACGTTAGTTGGCTTATCTTTGCCACGATATTCATGATTGAGCTGGTGGCTTTCTTGTGTATCAACGATACGAACCGTCAACTCAGCGTTCTCTTGAAACTGAGGAATTGTCTTGTCCAACCAAAGCTGAATATCTTGCTCAGTTGGAAGACCTTGCTCATTTTCGACTGCTATTTGCAGGTCTAGTTCAATAGACATCTATTTATCACCTTGTTCTGTAATCACAGAACTATTTTGTGTTGCTAATTGTGTCGTAACTGCCTGCTGAGCCTCAAGAAGTTTGGCTTCGCGCTCTTCACGTTTACGCTTTTCAAACTCTTTGCGCTCTTTCTGGTCTTTCGCTTCCCATTTCTCGTAGGCGTTGACGATACGAGCAACAACAGGGTGACGAACCACATCTTCAGACATGAAGAAATTAAAGCTGATGTCATCCACTTCACTCAGCACTTCAGTTGCATGACGAAGACCAGACTTCGCTCCACGAGGTAAATCGATTTGCGTAATGTCACCTGTGATAACTGCACGCGAATTAAAACCGATACGGGTTAAGAACATTTTCATCTGTTCTACCGTGGTGTTTTGGCTCTCATCAAGAATGATAAATGCATCATTTAGTGTACGTCCACGCATGTAAGCCAGTGGAGCGACTTCAATCACGTTACGTTCAATTAGCTTTTCAACACGTTCAAAACCGAGCATCTCAAACAGTGCATCGTAAAGTGGGCGCAAATATGGGTCGACTTTCTGGCTTAAATCACCCGGTAGGAACCCAAGCTTCTCACCGGCTTCTACAGCAGGGCGAGTCAGTAGGATCCGGCGAACCTCTTGGCGTTCAAGTGCATCAACTGCTGCTGCAACGGCTAAATAGGTTTTACCTGTACCTGCTGGCCCAATACCAAAGGTGATGTCATGGGTGACCATGTTCATTAGGTACTGTGCTTGGTTTGGCGTACGAGGTTTGATGACGCCTTTTTTAGTCTTAATGGTCACTTCTTTGCCGTAGTCGATTTCAGACTCGACGTGTTGTTCCAAAATGCCAGATTCGGTGACCGCCAGATGCACTTGCTCTGGTTCGATATCGATTATGTTGCCTTTAACTGGAGCCGTTTCAACATAGAGGTGTTTGATGATGTCTAAAGCAGCGGCTGCTGTGTGAGGCTTACCAACGATGGTGAAGAAGTTGCTTCGGTAATTAATCTCAACGCCAAGACGACGCTCAAGGTGTTTGATGTTGTCGTCGAATGGTCCGCATAAGCTAGCCAAGCGCTTGTTGTCGGCTGGCTCTAGATTTATCTCTAAGGTAACGATTTTATTGCTCAAATTAGCCTCTCATTTTGTGCCACTCGCTCTTAAATAAAACAAAGAGCAAAAAGCCCGATTTAGACCGGGCTTTTGATTGTGATATCCCTATTTCTAAGATGGTCACTTAGTTAGGTAATTTCAAGCTTTGTGTTTGCGCTTTGTGCTCAAACAGTTGTATTGCCTACGGTGTAAATGTCGCTACACCTAGCTCGTCTTCACGTTTTGTTTTTTCCATCATTTCTGCTGGAGTCATAACAACGCGTAGACCCATGTCTTTTTCTGTGCGAACTAGCTCACCACGTAGTGAGTTGGTGTAAACCTCAGTGATCTTCACATCTACGAACTGGCCGATTAGGTCTGCAGAACCTTCGAAGTTCACAACACGGCTGTTTTCTGTACGGCCGCGAAGTTCCATTAGGTTCTTTCTTGATGGACCTTCAACAAGGATACGTTGCTCTGTGCCTAGCATTAGACGAGAGAAGCGCATAGCTTGTGTGTTTACCGTTTGTTGCAGTTCGTATAGACGATCTTTCTTCTCTTGTGCTGGTACGTCACATGGGTAATCTGCCGCTGGCGTACCCGGACGAGGAGAGAAAACAAAGCTGAAGCTCATATCGAAATCAACGTCTTTAATTAGATTCATTGTATCTTGGAAGTCTTGCTTAGACTCACCAGGGAAACCAACAATAAAGTCAGAGCTGATTTGAATGTCAGGGCGAGCTTTACGCAGTTTACGGATAATAGATTTGTACTCGATAGCCGTATGTGGGCGCTTCATCATCGTAAGAATACGGTCACTACCACTTTGTACTGGTAGGTGAAGGAAGCTCACTAGCTCTGGTGTGTCTTTGTAAACTTCAATGATGTCGTCACCAAACTCAAGCGGGTGGCTTGTTGTGAAACGAATACGGTCGATACCGTCGATAGAAGCAACAAGACGAAGCAGTTCTGCGAATGAACAGATATCGCCTTCGTGTGTTGGACCGCGGTATGCGTTTACGTTTTGACCTAGCAGGTTAACTTCACGTACGCCTTGCTCTGCAAGTTGAGCAACTTCGAAAAGTACATCATCCATTGGACGGCTAACTTCTTCGCCACGTGTGTATGGTACAACGCAGTAAGTACAGTATTTAGAACAACCTTCCATGATAGAAACGAACGCCGTCGCGCCTTCAGCTTTTGGCTCTGGCAGGTTATCGAACTTTTCGATCTCTGGGAAAGAGATATCCATTACTGGCTTTTCGTTAGACAGTGATGATTTAATCATCTCTGGCAAACGGTGTAATGTTTGTGGGCCAAAGATAACGTCTACGTAAGGTGCACGTTGACGAATGTGATCACCTTCTTGAGTCGCTACACAGCCACCCACACCGATCACCACACCTTCTTTTTTATCTTTAAGCGTTTTCCAACGACCAAGCTGGTGGAATACTTTTTCTTGCGCTTTTTCGCGGATAGAACAAGTATTCAATAGTAGTACGTCTGCTTCCTCAGGTACTTCAGTTAGCTCATAGCCATTTGCAGCGTTAAGCAGGTCGGCCATTTTTGATGAATCATATTCATTCATCTGACAGCCCCAAGTTTTAATTAGCAGTTTCTTACTCATTATATGTTCGCTCGATCGTTAGTTTAATTTAAGGGAGCAAATCGCCCATTATTCATCCGCTAGCCCCGTTTGTCATAATTCGGTATTCAATTTTATGACAGGCTCTAGCGGCAAGCGGCGTATTGTACTGGTTTCAAAACCGACTGACTAGTAGTCTGAACAAATCTCTTATGTAGTGGTTTTTATTATCGTTAACGCCATATGCCATATGCCATAAGGGATAACCCTTTTTTCGAATAAGGTTTTTGGTTACAAGTTAGTTATGAAAAAGTACAATCAAAAACAGTCAAAGAATCAAACTGATAAGTACGAAATATGAACAGTTACGATATTGTAGTAGTCGGTGGCGGCATGGTTGGCGCAGCAACAGCAATCGGTTTTGCAAAGCAAGGTCTGAGTGTTGCGGTGATCGAAGGTTTTGCCCCACAAGCTTTTGATGAATCGCAAGCGATGGACATTCGTGTGTCAGCGATTTCTCAAGCATCGGTCGATTTGCTTGAAAATCTTGGTGCATGGCAAAGTATTGCAGCAATGCGAGTGTGTTCTTATAAACGTTTAGAGACGTGGGAGCACCCAGAGTGTCGTACTCGATTTGATGCTGCCTCACTAGACCTTCCTCGTTTGGGCTATATCGTTGAGAACAGACTCATTCAATTAGGTTTATGGTCTCAATTTGATGCCTACGACAATCTCGAACTGTTATGCCCAGAAAAGCTCGATGTGATTGAGTTTGGTGAAATCAATATCGTAAAGCTTCAATCAGGGGCTGAGTTGTCTGCGAAGTGGGTGGTTGGTGCTGATGGTGCGAATTCAGCCGTTCGCCAACAAGCTGGAATTGGCATCACGGCTTGGGATTATCGACAACACTGTATGCTTATCAATGTAGAAACAGAACAACCTCAGCAAGATATTACTTGGCAGCAATTTCTACCAAGTGGCCCTCGTTCATTTTTGCCTTTGTGTTCTCTAACCTCTGACGGTCAAGAAGTCGGGCTGGGCTCGTTAGTTTGGTATGATTCTCCACTGCGTATTAAGCAACTGTCAGCAATGGCCCCTGAAAAACTACGTAACGAAGTACTTACTCACTTTCCTAAAGAGTTAGGTGATATCAAAGTCTTGAATTCGGGTTCTTTTCCTCTGACACGACGTCATGCTCAATCATACTCGAAGAATAACTGTATTTTAGTCGGGGACTCTGCGCATACTATCAACCCTTTGGCTGGACAAGGTGTTAACTTAGGCTTCAAAGATGTATCAGTACTGTTGAATGTCACCAAAGAACAGGGTGAATTGAATGAGTTTGTAGCAAGACGTTATGAAGTGATGAGAAGAGGCGACAACCTAATGATGCAGAGTGGCATGGATTTTTTCTACAAGACATTCAGCAACGACATTGGTCCGCTCAAGTTTGCACGTAATGCTGCGCTAAAATTAGCAGAGAACTCTGGGCCGATTAAAACCCAAGTATTGAAATACGCCTTAGGCCTTTAATTTATTAGTTCAGATTATCTATATAGAGAAGGAGAGCAGATGCTCTCCTTTTTTGTTTGGTGCTGAGTGCTATAACTGCTGTGTAACGCAAACCGGTGCATCGATCTCTAAAGAGTATCCTGTATAAACCAAAGACCCATCCTCATTATTTCGTTTGAATGAGGTGATGTTATTGGAGTGTTGGTTTGCTGCGATAACCCATCGTCCGCAGTCAGTAATATGAAAATCGCGAGGGAAGTTGCCTTCAGTATTATAGCTATCAATAAAAATAGGCATTTTTGTTGTAGGCTCGATTCTGAAGCAACTGATCCTTGATTGGTGTCGACAAGATACATAGAGGAATTGCTCATCCGGCGATAGTTTTATCGCAGCCGTAGCTTCTCCTTTCTCCATATTGGGAAGCGCATCAATTTCTTCTACGATATTCCATACACCCAAAACCTTTTCCAACATAAGTATTGATTCAGAGAGCTCGCAGATCACATAGGCTCTGTCTTCTGCTTTGTTAAAGATTAAATGGCGAGGTCCATTGCCAGCTGGCACTTTAATAGACTGCATAGGCCCGTCTAGAAACTCTTCCTGTTCTTCATCGAAGCAATAGAAGTTGATTCGATCGGTGCCGAGATCGACAGTCACAAACTGTGGCGAGTTTTGTAAGAACAGACATTGGTGGGCGTGCGGGCTAGTTTGTCTCTCTTTGTTTGGCCCGGAACCAACCATCTTGATTGTTTTGAGGCGCTTATCGATGTTGCCATTGATACTTAAGCTAAAAATATCGAATGTGCTTGATGAGTATTGCGACGTGATAGCAAACTTATTGTGTGGATCTATCGTGATGTGACAGGGGTGACCGCCAGCGATAGTACCGGAGTTCTTAACCGTCTTTGAGTTAGGGCTAGGAATATGAATCAGCTGCGGCTGTTTTGGCTGATCAATTTCAGACGCGGTATAGATGCCAAGTTTTGTCGCTACGACAAAAGACGGGTTAGTGCACTCTGCAACGAGCTCTAAAGGTAATAGCTTTCCGCTTTCCAAGTCTAATTGAGCCTGATATACGCCTTGGCTTTTACTGGGAGTGTCTGTGTAGCAACCGATCGTTAGAGTGAGGTTTTTCATAGGGAAGTCATACTCAATTAGAAAATGGAGCAGACATTGTCTTATAAAAAAGTCATGAAGTGATTAGATAGAGAGAAATACTTGGTGACGAAGTTATCAGATTTACATATTCCAGATAAAACAAAACCCAGCTAAAAAGCTGGGTTTCATTCAATAATGGTGCGGTCGGAGAGACTTGAACTCTCACACCTCTCGGCGCCAGAACCTAAATCTGGTGCGTCTACCAATTCCGCCACGACCGCAGCAAATCTTTGTAGTCATATCGAATATTGGTGCTTCAATAAGACATTGTATAAGTGGTGGCTACTGCGGGATTTGAACCTGCGACCCCATCATTATGAGTGATGTGCTCTAACCAACTGAGCTAAGTAGCCATAATAAATCTAATAGATTCATTATTTGTTCTCTAATTAAAGAGAAATAATGGTGCGGTCGGAGAGACT
>NZ_JBFRJM010000077.1:0-13160 GCF_041468865.1 Vibrio sp. 10N.286.52.C3
TTTTCCGGATTGGTATTATACAATTTCTGTAAGTCATAGTATATTCGATTATGTTTAAAAGGTTGCCCCATAATTATCCCTCATCAATTCGTCACAAACTTGTCTCTGAGTTACTCCGTAGTGCTCAACTTGCAGGTCGTAGCCAACAAAAGGCTACACAGGCCTTGCAAATGCCAACATACTGCCACGAGTTCTGTGATGCCATACTTAGCGGCTCATATAGCCCTGAGCCCTACCAACACTTCGCCATTACCGAACCTAAACTCAGAGAGATTTATGCCCCTTCATTCAAAGACCGAATTGCTCAAATGTGGGTGTGTAGTCATTTAACCCCGCTAATGGAAAAGCGTTTTATTGACGACACTTACGCAAACCGTAAAGGGAAAGGAACCTGCGCGGCTATAGAAAAAAGCCAAAAATTAATGAGGCAACCAAAGCACCAATGGGCAATGTCGTTGGACATATACAGCTATTTTAACCAGATAGATAAATCCCTTCTACTCAATAAAATAGAGCAGCTTATTGCCAATGCTACCATTAACCCACTTAAACAGCGTTGCCTTATTGAAGTAACCAAGCAAATTATTACTCACGATACCGCACGTGAAGCTCTTACCCGAACCGGGGATCAGTCTCTTTTGCACGCCATTCCTAAACATAAACGCCTCATTCACAGCACAATAGGAACAGGCCTGCCGATAGGTAGCGTTACGAGCCAATTAATGGGTAATTATTACCTCAATGACCTAGACCACTTTATTAAACACGAGTTAAAAGTGAAAGGTTACGTTCGTTATATGGATGACCTATTTTTACTTGCCGGCTCTTCAAGCACCTTGCAAAGCTGGCAACAAGAAATTAAGTGTTACCTCATAGAACAATTAAAGCTTAAACTACACCCAACAAAGGTTCACCTTGACAAAATAACGCATGGCTTTGACTATTTGGGGTATCGTATTTATGGGCACCATAAAACTATACGTCAGTCTACAGTTCAGTCACTCAAGCAACGACTCTGTTATTTTCGCTCTCTCCTGATGCCACATATGACTTTACCAAATGCGACACCACCAGAACGTGGCCAATGGCAACGATGGGACAGAGCGGGCAACACGCCTCCATTAGGGCTCCCTTTATATCGCGCAATGCTAAGCACTATTAATAGTTATTACGGCTTATTGAGCCATGCTAACCACTGTAGATTACGTAAATCGCTCTATCACAATCATTTCGGCGAGTTAAAAACGCTCTTTATTCCTGCCAATGCATACTATACGAGCGTTAAGCTCCGTTCTTGTCATTTTTGATAAGGCGACAACACTGAGTATATGTCAGCCTGATACGCACGAGACGTAGTTCTGATTGGATGGGTTGTTGCTGTTGACGTTGCCATAGTTGAGGTTCACGTTGTAGTAGTTGGAACCATTAGCCGTCGACGACCAGTAGTTGTTGTTAGTCGCCCAACCCTTCACGTTTGCACTTATTGTTTATACGGAGTGTTGCCTTTCGACTTGCCCCCCTTTATTACCTCTAATAAGGCCATAAGTGCCGATAACATACCAGGGCCCGCTCACCAATGCCGTAACAAAGGTGTTCTCTAGGCGCAGCAACGCTGCTATGTTCCCTGTTTTTAGCGTATCGCCTTATCAAAAACATTACTAAGGCTACCGTTCAGTCCAACGAATAACATCAAACAGCAACCTACCCTCTGGGTTAGATGTGTCCGGTGTGCATTCGTCTAGCTGGTGTACTAACCACTGTGGCATCCAAACTTTAGCGAAGCTGTTATCTATTTTTAGTCTAGGATTTAAGTCAGACCGTTCATGTACAGGTAAGTCGTTTTTGTGCGATAGATACCACTCTTCCCAATTAGACATATCGGCATAAAAACCAATGCTGATGATACCTTTTCGTCAGGAAACACCCCTACTTTTGCAAGGCTGCTTACAGGTAACCCGCCCGATAGAACACATTGTGACCCGAGTTTTTTAACCACTTTAGCTGACACTTTTAAAACAGGCAAAGAGGGGGGAGTGACCACCCACTGCTGCCATGCGAACAGCGCTTGATCATAAAAACGAACAAACATGCCTTCATGTATGCCGATAATTTTACCTTGTTGCTGACTAAGCTTGAGTTTTGTTTCAATATCCATATTAATCCTTACTGAGTTTAGAAAATAAACCGCTACCCTCTATAAAAAGAAAAAACGGCCCTGCGGGCCGCAAACTCTGAACGTTGAACCCTAAGAACCTGATACGCACGAGACGTAGTACTGACGGGATGGGTAGCTGCTGCCGACGCCGCCATAGGTGAGGCCCACGCTGTAGTAGTAGCCGGAACCATTAGCCGTCGACGACCAGTAGAAGTAGCCGGTCGCCCAACCCTTCGCGGTGTACATGTGACCAAAGTTATTAAAAAGACTCGTCAACTCATCTATATTTGCTAAAGCCCAATCATCTCTCCCGTTAAGCTCAAGTGTATTATAATGTTCACAAAGGCTATGTGCTTCAGTAACACTAAAAATTGCAAACGATCCTGAAGGACCATAAGGGATATTGTCAACATGACTACCGTAGTAATTACCACTATAGCCAACAGCGTTTAAAAAGCTCTCACTTGGAGTACCGGTAAACAACTTTCCATCGCTTTCCGCAATTTTAACACAGGCACCCGCGGCGTTTTGTTGATCATCATCCCCAACTTGGCCACCACACAAATAGGCATGAAAGGTAACTTGGCTAATCGCATTAGTCTGTGTATTGGTTGTTGTGGTGTAAGATGACGCCACATCAAAGGTCATGGTCGTTGTTGGGGTTTGATAGTTTGTATCCCACTTTACCCGCACTTTTTGCTCACCTGATTCATCGGTTTGAGTCGTTTCCGCTTCAAGGATAGGAGTAACCATTTCTGCGGTGTCTGGGTGCTGTTCTGTACTTACCACTGAAATGACTGAGTAACCTTCTACTGGGTTGCTATTTTGATCGGTCAAGGTCGCAGTAACCTGGCCACCTTCCACTGACGTATAAGGTACCGTGTCAATCGTTGCTTCTGATGACACTGCAGCCGTCTTTTCATCACCAATAAACTTAACTTCATAGTCTTGAGTAATGCCACCCACATCAAGGGTTAATGTGACGGTTTCCGCTTTTAAACTGGTTAAGCGAAACTCGGCAATACCATAGCTGTCTGTGGTAACGTTATCGCTGTCCAATGTCACATTTGGGCTAGAGACAGAAGCCGTCACAAGGGTATCTGGTCTTACTTCTTGACCGAGTTTTAACTCAACAAATACAGAACCAACATCAACTCCATCCGCGACAACTTCCGTGCTTGAGGTAGGCAATACAGTAATTAAACCTTGCTTAACACATGTCACATAATAAGCCGATGTTGGATCGACATCGCCTGTAAGGGTGCTGCCATCTTTAAGATCCACCCACTTAACCAGATCTGCTCCGTCATCATAAGCGAGGTATTGCGCTTTAACAGGCCAGTTATGTAACGCCTGAACATCGGTATCAGTGGCCATCAGCTTAAGTTGATCAAACGTCGGCACTGAACCACCGATGGTGTCGCAGTATGCTACGGCCGACGGATAACGAAAACCAGCCATATCAATCGCTGGGCTGTAGCCATCATCGTTCAGTTTTATATCATAAGGCGAGCCTTGCCCGGCTGCATCAAGTGCGGTGGGTGGTCCAATATAGAGATCCAACAAATGAGAAATGTCGTCCCATTTTGATGACTGATTAGGATCGGTCACTTCAACACGAATCAAACCCATGTCATACACTCCATTATGATCACTAACCGCAAAACTAATATAGTGGTAACCTGGTTGTGACGCTTGAAAGACGATCGTTTTATTCTGAGTGTCCAGTGGATCTTTAGGTACCGCTTTTGCGTTAAACGATTCAACATACACCAATTGATAATCATCACTATCGTCCGAGGAAACAAAGCCGCTGATGTCGATTTCTTCATCGGTCAATACGTTGACAACAACTGGATATACAATATTATCGTCAATCGTAAAACCTTGGTTAGCTTCGTAGCCCACCGCAACATCTAAAACCCCCATCAGCACAAGGCCATTAACCGAGTCTTCTAACGTATAAAGAACACGGTCAATGCCGGTAAAACCTGACGGCGGGGTATAATCCATAGTCTGGTCATCTGTACTATTTATTTGAACTGAGCTCGAGCGACCGTACGGTAGTGTAAGCTCCGTTAATACAAACTCGTCACCTAACGTAAAGCCGACTTTCTCCAATTCGTCCTTCAGTAAAACACTCACATCTTCATTAATCAGTGTTGTTGCACTTACTGGAACCAGTTCGGTTGAGCTAGGATTACTACTTACCGCAATGCGCGTAACCGCAGAACTCGAACCTTCTGAGCTACTACTATCACTCATTGGCGCTTCAGCCATACGGCTCATTGGCGACAATGTTTTAGGAGTCACATGATATCGATAGTCACACACCTTGGTATCAAAGGCCTGAATTACAAACCCTGTTTCCGTCATACTTTCTACTTGGCAGCTATCATCATTAGACAAGACCTCGACTTCACTCAGCGCAAAGCCACCACCCGTTGATGAAAATACCTTTGACGACAGGTCAACCTCGAACGATTCAGCATAGCCAGTCGAGTAGGTAGCATTTTGAGCGGAAAGCGTCGCGCTTTGAGTATTAGGGGAAACACTTGCTGAGCTTCCGGCACTTCCTTCACTGCCCTCTCCACCACACCCAAAAAGGGTAAGCGTAGTAGCGACGACAAAACCCAGGGGAATGCTTCCTCCTGGCTTATTGCTTAAAAGGTTCATATTACTTCTCTTTACTTTTTATTGATTTCAAAATTGATTTTATGATTTGTATTTAATGTTGTATTGGGCATTTACACTTTGCTGATAACAGTGATGCCATGTAGGCTAAAATTAGCACTGAACATGGGTAATGAATGCTGATCGTCCTTGATTAGCATTAATCATTGAAGGCCTATAATTATGTCTATTTTCAGCGTTCCTATTACTGAATAGGCAGTTGCATCTCTTTAGAGTATTTTTTATCGTAAGATGTTACGGTTACATTAAGTTGTTCACTTTGCGTATATTCCGCAAGAGAAAACGTTTTATCCCGACCAGATACAACAGTGAACTTTTGTTTGCATTGCGTATTATTTTCTGTTGTACATGAGTTAACATAAACATCAATTAGCGTATTACTATTATTATCGATGCGTAAATTCTCGCCCTGATTGTAAATCTTATAATCAAAACTTGGCTTTGTCGTAGGCAGAATATAAACCGGTGAAAAACCATAGTTTATCTCGACACCGTGAATTTTCTCTCCCTCTTCTTTATAACGACTAGGAGTAAATGGCAGCATAAACATCAAATCTTTGCTGTTATCGCAAGACGTGTTGTGACATAAGCTACGAACACCCACGTCTTTCTCTTCACCAGGTCTTAAAACTAATCTTGGGTGCGTAAGAGATATTTTCCAATCATCTAGATTGTTTCTTGTATAACTATTACGAACGATTTTGTCGCCATCAATAAACTGAATTTCTTGTACTTTTCCATTAACAAAAATCGGGTGAGACTCATCATTAATAAGTGTCACGACACCATTGCCCTTTTTATCCGCGACGACAATCATCTTGTCGACATTAAAAGCATTGGCAGCAGTAGAAGTCATTGCTGAACAAATTGCGAATACTGTTAATAGATTATATTTAATTTTCATATTTCTCTCTACTAAAAATAATAAATTTTAGGATACTACTCGTCTATTTTGCTCAGCGCGTATATAACACCAAGCGCGAAAAGAATGAGTACATACATGTTTAAAATATTTGGTCCGATCATTACTCCGCTCTCTTATATTTGACCTTCATGCATATAATTGAGGTATTAATTAGCATATTTGCGAGCCCAAACGATAAAAGGTGAGTAGCTCGATTGGTGAGCAGTATCGCGCATTCGGATTTAAAGGTATTGGGCACTCTTGAATTTCAAAAACGCAAGATGCGAGATAGCTAAACAAGTGTAGATATCATTTACATTGGCGAGATACTCTCTGCTACAAACAAAGAAACACTGCCAAAAAATTGGCAGTGTTTCTGTTTCAAGGAAGGCAACTTAATCTAAACAGCTAACTTTCGGGTAAAGTATTTTCTCTTCAGGGTAAATCAAATTCAAATCACGATTATTAAGATTTGGATTTGCTTCGACTAATTCATCAAGTGAGCTATCAAATGCTCTTGCAATTCGGTGCAAATAGTCGCCAGGAACCACTCGGTATTCAACTAAACGCTGCTGACACGATGGCGCCTTCTTAATTGGGACAATAGACGCCAATTGGGTTTTCGGCCTTGATACTTGGGTCGACTCTTCAACAAGCTGGTCAACATTGGGCCTTGGGTTAATATCTGAAAGGCCTTCTGCGGCTTCATTGCTTGAAAAACGATAAACCAACAGTGCATTAAATACGTATAGATCGTCTTGTTGACGAGCTAAATCAAAGACGCCTTGGTAACCAAGGTCGGCGCTCCAATTTTTACTCAATTGGTATTTAAGACCAAGCGATGCCGTAAAATTGGTGTCGTCACTAGAAAACGCGCCCCCGACTCCTGCATACAAGGAGGCAAATTCACTGACGGGTAGCAATAAGTCGGTTTCAACCATTACCGCACGTAAACTATCTATTTCCGAATCAGAAAAAGCAGAATAATCAGCATAGCCAAGTTCAAATAGTACGTTTTCACTAATGTTATATCCAACCGCCGCCTTATAACCAAGTGCTTCAGTCTGTCCCATGTTGTCATCAAATGCAGAAAACGTCATGCCACCACTCATCTGGATAGGCAGCTCCTCTGCTGATACACTTATGGATAAGAACACAGCGATAATCGATGACATTAAGTTCATTTTTTTCATCTTAAATACCAGGCTCCAACATGATCGTTACTTCATCAAAATAATCTCCGGAAACAGCAGAACTGCCCTCAATATCGTAATCAAAGTCTAAAGTAAAGTTAATACTTGTTTGCACTCCAGCTCCTTCTGAAATAGCCGTTGTTTGATACATTAATTGTCCTTCATCAACTAAGTTACCAGAGCTGCACTGATCGCAATGAATGCTGTAAGGAATAACCACACCAGGGTTACTTGAATTAACCAATTCGTATGACTGTAAGGGCATTGTTAAAACAATTCCGTCATTAAAATAGCCGTTCGCTGTAATATCAAATGACGTTGTCGATGTTATTCTTTTGCCAATTGTGTCGTAGACTGGCGTCATGACACCATCTCCACTTACAAAAACACTGTCGAGTTGAACAGGCTGATAATCAAATGAAAACAACATCACTTCATTGATGTTGCGATAAGTCATAATGCCGTCATTTTCATAGTAGTAACGAATATTTACCGGCACTGAAGCTGAATATTGCCCCTCTGGTAGCCCACTTAATGCCGACACTATTTCACTTTCGTTAATATCGAAAATAGGTCTCAGGAAAATAAATGGGCTCGATTTTTGTTTATTAATTAATCGAACAGACGAAACACAGTTTGGACCTTCAACAGTCACAATCGGTAGTGACACTTCATCAAATGAGCACCCACCACCTACCGTATTCGCTGACTGGGCAAATTCAATTCCAGTAGTATTGTATTGAACGCCCGATATATCGATCGATATTGACGGTGAAGTATTCCCATTTCCCCCAATTAAAGTCATCTCTGTTGGAGGTGTACCCGAAAATGTCGCGGCCGCCCAAGCTTCTGAAGCCTGCAACATAGGAGGAGTTTCCCACGTACTTGGCAGCATTTTACCATTGTAACGTGTCACATTGTCCCAACGAACACCACCAGCCTTCACTTCCGCGCGAACTTCAAACGCAGCTTGAGCCATGCTTGTCGTCATTAATGCAATAAACGCTACAATATATAGGATAGGTCTAGGCATTATATTTTACCTCTCGTCACCATTTCTTTCTTTGAATAGCTTCTGTCGTGAGATGTCACGGTAATGGTCAACTCGTTATTTCGCATAGTTTCGGTTAAAGGGAACGTCTTATTCCTTCCCGATACAACCGTAAATTTTTGTTTGCATTGGGCTTTGTTTTCAGCAACACATGCATCTACAAAAAAATTGAGCATGGTATTACTTTTATTTTCGACTCTAAGGCTATCACCGTTGTTGGTTAATTCGTAAGAATAATTCGGTTGTGTTGTAGGAATAATATAAACAGGTGCGAATCCGTAATTAATTTCCACACCACTCACTACTTCACCAGGTCTGTATTTACTTGGAGAAAAAGACAGCATAAACATCAAATCTTTTGAATTATCGCATGCAGCGTTGTGGCATAAACTACGTATGCCAATGTCTTTCTCTTCACCAGGGTTCAAAACTACCTTCTGGTGCGTTAATGACACCTTCCAATCGTTTAAGTTGTCTCTTGTATATTGTTTTTTTTCTACCTGTTCTCCATCAATAATATTTATTTCATCCACCTTTGCTTGGATAAAAATTGGGTGAGACTCGTCGTTGGTTAACGTAACGATACCGTTCCCTTTATCATCAGAGACAATAACCATTTTATCTACCGTAAAAGCTTGTACACTTATAGATAACAATATAGCAGTGAGTGATACTAAATTTAGTAGAACTTTATTGGATTTCATTTCCCACTCCTTAATTAACTTGTGCGACTGGGTATGTAATGGCGTTGGTGCGATAAAGTCGCTTTGCCAACAGTTTTAACTGATCGATATCTCTTTTATGAAGCGCTATTGTTTCCGCCATGTTTATAGATTCATGCGCTATATAAATTGCCTTAAACGAACCCACTTCTTTCTGAATAATTCGATAACCGTGTGACTCGAGCTTTTTAAGCGCTTTATTCAGTTCAATCGAGCTTTCGTATGCACCTAAATACATCGCTTGTAGTCGTTCATCTGCATCAATCAAATCTATCTGCTTTTCTTGAGCTATTGGCAAACAATAGTTTTGACCAAAGTTCATCTGATTTGTTGAAGTAAATTCATAAGGCAGTAAGCATTGGCTTTCTTTCGCTGACAATTCAAAGTTCATGCCTTCCAATACGGTTACTCTATAAACACCGTCGGCCATTTCATTGACTTCAATACAACCTTCTCCATGACACTCCACTTCTGTAATCGGCTGTTCTGATATGTCATTAAAGGCGCTGACAAACGAAACGACGCGACTAACTCTTGGCTCAATAGAAGCAACCGTACCTGGGTGTGTAAACACGGTTACGTTACTATCACCAGAGTTGTAAAGATCAACGCTCTCTGAATCAAATTTCGCACGATATTGACTATAGTCTTCCAAAGGCACAATTGTTTCATCGTTATATACGATGAACTTACTGTTGTTTCGCCCTTCTTTTTTAAGAGAGAAGTAACCTTTTTCATCAAACGTCTGCTCTGTATTCTGCGACTGATGAATATCGACAAGCGTATAAGACATTGCCGCTTTATCGGTAATATAAACGCCGTCTGTCGTCACGATTTGAGTGCTAGACAAGCCAGCATTGATACCACTCGTGCCATTGGTGGACGTATGGGCGGAGGCATTCATTCGAGCGTATTTAGTCGTGCCACTGGTCGCCAATAACGCATCTTGATACATATCATCCTGTTGTCGATCGTAGGTGTTACTCACCTCAAGCGACGTATTAAAGGAGTCTGAGTCAATTAACTGATTTCGTCTTACTGTTGTTTTAAATTGATTAATGTCATCACTATCACTCGTCAGGCCCATGATAGTTTCTACTGTGTCTGACAACGGGACACTCCATAACAAATTAACTGATATGTCGTCCGTCGCCTCAGAGTAATCGACGTTAATATTAACTCGCGAATCTAAAACTGTGGGCGTGCTGTAACCAACGGAAATAAACTGCTGTTCCTGTTCATCCGAGTTACCTAAATTGTCTAACTGCTTGTCGTTATTAAGCGAGTAAACCGCATACATAGATTGTCCACCGCGGAAGCTGTACGAAGAATTCAACGATAGACGTGAATAATCGGCATATCCGTACATATAAGAAGCAACTGGATCACCAAGTTCATTATCGAGAGACTCATAAGATAGACTTAAATAAGGGATACCGATATTAGCATTAAAGTGAGATGCGTCTTCGAATTGGCTGTACACAGCTTCAGTACTCAAATCCCAATCAATCAGATTGTATGCACCACCAACGGTGTACATAGTGCCACTGTCCGTGACCAAGCCGCCCAAGCCTACTTGCAACGAACGGGTGAGTTGGTAGTTAGCTAATGCCTTGCCATAAACATCGTCTTCAATATTTTGAATGCCATGTTCCGTGTAGTCGTAATGGCTTCCTGAAAACATACCCGCAGTGGCAACGAAATCCACTTCCCCCTGAGTCAGAGAGTCACCTTTGGTGTTATATACTTGATAAGTCTGGGTATTAACAACTTGCCCACCACTTGTCACCTCAAGTACAGCTTCATAGCGACCAGATGGTAACTTGCTGTAAGGAATTGAGTTCTGCCCTTCTGGTACGTTATCTTGAAAAATCAATCGACCATCACGAAGAACTTGTACACCGCCACTTGTTGGCGCATAAAAGCTCAATACTTTGTCGTTATTATGTCCGCCTACGAGCAACTTTTTAGAGGTACCTACCGTGAGCGAGTTTTGAGCAACTCGAGCGGTGTTATTCAGGAAGTCAGTTGAGTTAACCTCTGGCTCAAATTCAAAATGACCCGCTTTTATTGAGTAAGAATCGATATCTAAATGATATGCCGCTTCATACAATTCAGAACCGTTATCACTGTTGTTGGCATTGAAATCAGTTTTGAGGTATCCGTAAGGTAGCCCCAGTGTCGTTTCATTATTTAAAGAAACGATTGAGTCTTGATCTTGATATTCACTCACGTACAGATCAAATGAATTGATTAACCCATTGTGTTGACTCAGAGACGAGTGGTATACCAGTTCTTCATCGAGATTCGAGTATGACAACACCTGTGGAGATACAAAAAGATAGACTTCTTGATCGTTATAGTTATGAACGATCTCAAACGTTTCTGGGTACAACTCACACTCATCGAGCTTACCTAAACACTCAGACTGATCTTGTATGCCAACCATTAATTGATCTATGATCTTCTGCTGGTACTCAGCCGACACTGTATTATCATTTAAATAGTCAGATACCTGTGCGATCGCTTTTTTATTATTCGAGTCTAATTTTAACGTGTTAAACGACGTTAAAAATGGGATCGGTGAAGTAAGGGAACCATCTAAGTTACGTATACGGACTGTTGACTCTTTCAATTCAAACAGTTCTTCAAAACCTTCAAGAACATTTTGACTATAACTTGAATACGAATACACAGGCAATAACACTAAAATTGCCATTGTTATGAGTTTGAACCTGAACATTATATATCTACCTCTATATTGAACTCTATCTCACCATTACACCTCTCCGCTTGGCCCGCTGTGATGATATCTTTAAATGACTGAAAACTTAATATAATGTCATGCTCACTATACTTATTGTCGCCATCATTTAAATTGAAATTTGAAAAAGAGACGGATTCACCCTCTGACAAACTTTTCCCGTCAATCGTTAATGTAACGAAATCATCCTGAACATTGCTCACTCCAGAGTAGTCCGTACAAATTGACGTATTTTTTGTTAACGTTGAAATATAAGGAATATCCGAAGACTCAAAAGGTATATCTGTTTCAATTCTTAATGTGGTATTAACATCATCAAATTTTGTTTTGTCTTGATTTGACGTCAACTCCAGAACTGCCGGAATAAATTCAACAGAATTAATTGAATTTGTATAAAGTTTGCCTACATCGAGGCTCGTAGTAATGTAAAGCACTTTGAAATCGGCGTTGGCATTCATACTCATGAAAGCCAATAGTATTAAAACTTTTTTCATATTGACTACCATCGTAGAGAAATAAGGCTCGTAATTACTACGAGCCTTTGAATCGGGAATTTTCTACAAATTAAACAAGGTCAGCCATAACCGTTACTGATGCTTGAACAGTAGTTCCACCTACTTCAGATTCAGGTAATACAGCAGTCTGCTTAACTTTAGTTGAAATAGTTTCTTCACCAGAAACAACATCACCAACGGCTACTGGTGCACCATTTACATTAATCTCAACAGCTTGAGATGGGTTTGCCACACCGTCAAAAGCTACTGATGCATCAACTAGAGTCCAGTTAGCTGAAGCTAATGCACCAACAACAGGAGTAACAGCATCACCATCATTTAAGTGAGACTCAAGTACGATAGTATCTGATTCAAACACACCGTCTGAGCTTGGAGTGATAGTACCGTTAAGCGCTGTTGTATCACCTCCTAGGCCAGTGATGATAAGTGCATCTGATGCGCTAGTTGTTGGAACAACGCCGTTCCATATAACAGTAGCATTTGAAGATGCGTTAGCACCTGCACTTACTGCCATACCCATAAGAAGAACTGATGCTAGTGCGCTTTTTTTGAAGTTAAACATTTTACTTTCCTTTAAAGATTAAATATTTCATAAATTAGTAATCCCGCTCCTGCGTTTAAATTTGTTAACGCTCATCGGTGACAGGACGAAATAAATTATGCGGAACACTGGAAAAGAAATATTGGGCATTTGAAAATTCCATTTGCCGAAAATGCCGATTCGATAAAACCATCAACAGTAAAGCTAGTAATACCTACCTTCGTTTTATCTACATCTATAATAAAAACCTGCCCGATAAGCTATAGTTTAAATTCTAATAAAAGAAGATTGAATTACATAAGCAATCGAACAATACTTACCATAATAGAGATTATCGAGGACAAAGAATGCCACTCACGTTTGCACACTTCTTAGAACAAGCCAGAAAGGAGCGAGGTTTAACACAGCAGGAGATGCTTGAGTTACTGCTTGAGGCCGACCCGACATTGTCTAAGCTCGACCTCAGGGCAAGATTACGAAGCCCCTTGCCCTGCAAGGACTTGCGAAAGGTAAGCGTTATTGCGGTTCGCTTTTTTCTGCTTTCTTTTGATCCCTGCTTTGAAGCTGATTTCTTCCGTCAGCAGATTTAAAGCTATATGTATTATAACTGCTAAATTCTCA
>NZ_JBFRJM010000078.1:0-17649 GCF_041468865.1 Vibrio sp. 10N.286.52.C3
AGCCGCGATGAACCTTTTTTGTTTGTGCAAACCGTGTTGAATTCTCTGAATCTAGAGCATCATCTTCAATACATAGTTCCTAGAGACAAAGTGGTGTTTAAGTGCGGCACTGATATGCAGCACAATTAAACAGGCTAGGGCAATACAACTGGCACGATGTAAATAGAAAAAGAAGCCGTTGATTGCAGAGTCGGTAATTAGATTATTTACGCTCACTAACCAAAATAAAGAGTACGGTTCTTTTAGCATTAAGTAGCCGGTGCTGAAAACCATAAACATCACAAGATACATCAAATAGTGTGCAAGCTTGGCAACGCATTTTTGCCCTTCAGGCACAGAGGTTGGCATGCTTGGCGACGAGCGAAAGTGGCTCCAGATATAACGAACCACAAGCAGTGACGTCGCAACGGTCGCCAATGACATGTTGAGCACTGACAGAAAAGAAAACAGCTCTGGATGACTGGTGACATAGTGCATCACATACCCTGCGATTGTTGCATAGATGATTACAGAAGCCATTACCCAGTGCAGTACACGGCTTACTAAATCGTATCGTGGATTATTCAAATTAACCTCGTTCTGATCGTTATTAATATAAGATTCATCTCGATGCAATAAACCATTTTTCGGTATATTCGCATCGCGAATTAATCATATAGAACAGTATTACGCGGTATTTTTATAATTTAGAAATTAATGATGTTGCTTCAGGTGTTTTATAATTATCAATGATGTTTTAGAGTGTTAATTCCAATATGGACATAGCAAACTTGTCGACTTCCTAGCTTGTATGCCTATTACGAGATACAGTTAGTCTAAAGATAAATATATAAGGAATGTATAATGCTTCGAATCTTATTGATTGCAGTTATCTCGGTGTTCAGCACGATGAGTTTTGCAAGCGAAGAGGTTAAGTACTCGGAACAAGAGTATTTGGATAGACCGCTGATGGAACGCTATATCTTGGATGAGTTGAAGCAGCTTCGAATGGAACAGCAGGATCTTGAAAGACGCTTGACCATTCAGATGACTGACCGGGAACTGACTGTGGCAGACAAGTCTCTGAATTACGCCAATGTAACCGTAACCTACTTCTTCTACATTATTGCTGGTGTGGCCTCTCTTATCGCGCTGGTGGGTTGGCAATCCATCAAAGAGCTTAAACACACAACTCAAGACATGGCTGATAAGCGACTTAATTCTATCGCTCAAGACTATGAGAAGAAGTTTAATGTTCTTGAACGGGATCTTAAGCGCAAGACCAGAATCATTTCCGACAACAACCGCGAAATTGAAATTATCAATGAGATTCATAACCTATGGTTGAGAGCACAGAACGCACAAACGGCAGAGCAAAAAATTGAAATCTACGATGAAATACTGAAGGTTCGTCCTGGAGATTTAGAAGCACTTACTGCCAAAGCTGACGCTGCTATGGATATACAGGAATACCACTGGGCAATGAGTCTTTGTAACCGTGTATTAGAAGTCGATGACCAAAATGCTCATGCCTTGTATCAACGTGCTTGCGCCTATGCTCGATTAGGGGCAGAAGGTCAAGCGATCGATGACTTAGAGCGCGCTATTGAAGCCAGTGGGTCCATGAGAGAGCTGCTAACTGAAGAGCCGGACTTTGAGATGCTGCGAGGCTTAGAACGCTTCGAAGTACTTCGTGAAGAGTAATATGAGGTAAAGATCCGTGTTAACTAAGGTGGTGGGCTTTGCATGCTCACCATACTTTCACACCTATCGCGCTATGGTTTCTTACATTTCATTTATTTTTTTGATTTAATTGTTATGTTATAACACTTTCTAAGTTCCTTGTTATAACCGCTAAGTATTTTATGAAGTTCCTCCGTATTGGTCTGATCGTTACTGCGATCAGCGCATTTTCCCTTGCTGCTTTGCTCTCTTTTCACTCCAAACCAGCACCAGAAATCTCTATCAAAATAACACCTTACCAAGGTTCTCAACCTAATGATAAGGAAGTCATCGACTCGCAAGCGACTCCCAACTCTTTGGTTAAGGTCCATTATTTTGTGAAAGTTGGCGATACGCTAAGCAACATCTTTTCGTCATGGCAACTGCCATATGGAACCGTTCAAAAGGTGATGGAAGCGGATCTGGAGTCTTTGAAACTCGACACAATAAAACCTGGTGACCATCTAGAGTTGCTTTTGGATAGTGACTCAAAACAGCTTGTGGAGCTGATTTATCACGAGAGTTTGGTTGAGCAAGCAGCCTTTACTCGAAACGATGATGGTAGCTTCACCTATAAATTCCACGAGATCCCAGGCGAATGGAAAGAAAAACTCTATGCGGGTAGTGTTCACGGTAGCTTTTCAACGTCAGCCTACAAAGCGGGGTTAACTACTAACCAGATAGCCAATATCACCCGCACACTAAAAGACAAAGTCAACTTCGCTCGAGAGCTGAGAGCTGGTGATAGCTTCAATGTATTGGTCAAAGAGCAGTACACGGATGATCACCTAACGGGTAAAACAGAAATTCAAGGTATCTCAATTCAATTAAGAAACCGAGAAGTCGCAGCTTTTCTAGCACCAGATGGTCTTTTTTATGACAGAGAGGGAAATAGTCTAGAGCAAGCCTTTGATAGATACCCAGTCGACAGAAAATTCCGAAGAATCACTTCTTCGTTCAATCCGACACGAAGACACCCAGTAACTGGGCGAATCTCACCGCACAATGGTACCGACTTTGCGACACCTGTTGGTTCACCTATCTACTCAACTGGTGATGGTCGAGTGGTGGCACTTCGTGACCACCCGTATGCTGGTAAATATTTGGTGATTGAACACAACAGCGTATATACGACGCGTTATCTTCACTTGAGCCGCTTCTTAGTTAAGAAAGGTCAGCAAATTAAGCGAGGTCAGAAAATTGCGCTATCGGGTGCTACTGGTCGTATTACTGGCCCGCACTTGCACTTTGAGGTATTGGTTCGTGGTCGCGCCGTCGATGCGATGAAGGCGAACTTACCAATGGCAAGCTCAATTATGCCTAAAGATAGAAAAGAGTTTTTGGCTCGAATTGCCTCTTTTGATGCCATGATTTCTGAGCCAGAAGATCGTGCGAGTTAGAGATATTCAAGCCTAGTTTGGCAGCGAATACAATAACGCCCCTTAGCTAGCGATTCAGCTAAGGGGCGTTTTTCTAGGTAATCGCATGATTTAGCGAGTGATTCAGTTAAGCAACCACCACTGCCGTGCCACTAGCAGAGACCATCAACATGCCATTACCTGTTCCCAAGACTTCGTAATCAATATCTACGCCTACCACCGCGTTGGCACCCGCTTCAATCGCTTTCTGTTCTAACTCTTTGAACGCGTAGTTACGTGCTTTTTCCAGTTCTTTCTCGTAGGTGCCAGAACGTCCACCCACAAAGTCACGAATTCCTGAAAACATATCTTTGAAAACGTTCACCCCTAGAATGGCTTCTCCGGCAATAACCCCTTTGTAATCGACAATGCGCTTGCCTTCGACTGATTGTGTGGTGGTAATAATCATAATGGCCTCTTGTAAGCTTGCTGAGCTGTCACTCGCTTATTGATTGATAGTTTGGTCTTGCTCTTGAATGTCATCGTTCAGTGCTGTCTCTGAGCGTGTGAATTCATGTCTTAACCATGTTCTCAGTTTTAGCACACTTTCTTGTTTTAATTTGTTTTTTGGGCAAACAAAGTAAAAATCTTGGTGCGGGTTAGCAACCGGTTTACCCAGTTCGACAAGCATCCCATGGCTGATATCATCTTTCACAAACAAGCGATGCGTTACTAGTACGCCTAACGAACGAATTGAAGCTTGCACCGCTTGAATGGAGACATCGAATGTTAGGTTGCTATGGAATGTGGGCATTGGGATTTGGTAATTGTCGCACCACACTTGCCAGTCGTGTTGTCGCCTGAGGTTAAAAACGCCAATGGTCGGGTTTTGTTTGACGAGTTGTTCGACGCTCAATCCGGTCTGGTTTTTTAATATCGTAGGGCTACACACCAATACTAGGTCATCGTCGCCCAGTTTCTCGCTGTAATATTGTTCCCACTCGTTGGGTTTGCCATGTACAAGCGCAACATCGACCCCTTCCTGCTCGATATCGAAAGGGCCAGTTAGCGTCGAAATGCGGATATCAAGTGAGGGAGCGAAGGCTTGGAAGTCGGGAACTCGTGGGATCCACCAGTGCATCGCTAGCGAATTGACCATGTTGAGGGTAATGCGGTGGTCGTTAGGCGTTCTGGCAAGCTCTTCGGTCGCCTCTATCACTTGCTCAAGTGCGGGAGCAACTTTGCGGTAATATCGCTTACCTGCGGCATTAAGAACAACACGACGACCGACTCGTTGAAACAGAGGCTTGTTGACCAGTTGTTCTAACGACTTTATCGCTTGGCTTACCGCAGAGTGACTGACGTACAATACCCGCGCGGCGTCGGTCATGCTGCCAGTCTCAGCAACAGCAATGAAAGCATAAACGGATTTAAGCGGAACGAGTTTTTTCATTGGTAAGTTTTCCTTACAGTTATAGTTAATATTACTCGCTATTTTTCATTACGTCACGCCTCTAAAATAGATGTCATAGGAGGTGATAATTATGTCTGATATTACCAAGGCGACGACTTTCATGTTGTTGTCGACGTTCAGTTTGTCTTTAAGTGGCTTGATGGCCAAGTATCTATCTGAAGTGATGCCCACTTCGTTACTCAGTTTTGTGCGTTTTTTGTTACCCAGTCTGTTTTTATTTCTTTTCCTGACCTTTTACAAAATCAGCAAGCCGACACGAGAAATGTGGAAACCTTTGGTGATGCGGGCGATCTTTATGGTGGCGTGTCAGTGGTGTTTCCTTACTTCACTGCAAACCTTAACGCTTGTTGAAGGGGTTGTGTTGTTCAGTACGGGGCCTCTGTTTATTCCATTGTTAGAAAAGTTAATATTTAGAACCAAGATTCATACAACGACGATAGTGTGTTTAGCTGTCACCTTTGTTGGCGTAGTGATGATGGCGGGGGATTGGTCGCAGTTTGAGTTGGGTTCGGAGTTCTTTAGACCTGCGCTTCTGCTTGGGCTTCTCGCGGGGGTATTTAATTCTGGCTCGCAAGTGAGTTTGTACCGAGCGTCTAAAACCAGCCTGACTCCGGCAGAGCTTAACGCGTGGACCTTTTTAGTTGCGGCAATTATTGTGATACCAATGGTGGTGTTTACTTCTGTTTCTGCGGTGCCTGATGTACTTGAAAGTGCAGAGAAAGGAACCTTGTCGGCGTTGCTGTCTTTTGACGATTTACGCTGGATTGTTCTCGGATCACTTGGTCTTGCACTGTTTACCATCAATACCCAAATCTTCCGTTCCAAGGCGTATAAGCTTGCAGACAGTGGCTCCCAGTTGGCACCTCTGATTTTTACTAACATGCTGTTTAGCGCGCTTTGGCAGGGCTTGTTCTTTGATGATGTGTTTTCTACACAGCAGATGATTGGCATTAACCTGATTGTCGTGGCGAGCATCACCAATACATTGCTGGCAAAAAGACACAGCAAGGCGAAAGCCAAACAAAAACCGCACACCACAGTGGCTGTAGCGACTGTAGTGGACGTTGCGGTATTGGACTCGGCAGCTAAAAGCTAACCATTGAGTTATGGCTTATCCTCTGAATGGTTAATTTAAAACTTAGAACAATGAGCGTATGTATTCTTTTACTCGGTCGATGTGTTCGTGCGGGTCAATCTCGCAGCGTTGGTTCATTTCTAGGAATCGCTCAGCGTATTTATCGTAGATTTTGTTTTCCAAAAACAGTAAATACAACTTGGGATCGATATGACCGCTGGTGGCCATGTCGGTCATGATGTTGAGTGATTCGCTTAAGAGTTTACCTTTCTTATAAGGGCGATCACTAGAGGTGAGCGCTTCAAAGACATCAGCAATTGCCATTGCTCTGGACGGCAGAGGTAACTGGTCTTCGTTTAAGCCTCTTGGGTATCCCTTACCGTCGATACGTTCGTGGTGTCCGCTGGCGATATCCGGAATGTTTTGAAGGTAAGGCGGGTAAGGCAACTTGTTGAGCATGGTGAAGGTTTGGATAATATGATCGTTGATCATGAAACGTTCTTCATCGTTTAGCGTACCACGGCGTACTTTCAAATTGTGCAGTTCACCTTGGTTGTATTTAACTTCTCCGGGCTTAAGTACAAACGCTTCTTGCCATACATCGGCAGGGTTAAAGCCATTGTCCCAAGGTATTTTATGCTCCGGTTTGTCTGCAAGCAGAGGCTCCATGACAGGCAAACCTTTTTCCTGACTTGTTGGCTCAGTTCTCTCTTTCTCAACCGACTCTTTTTGGGTGTTAAATCTCTCTTTTTCAGACCAAGACAAACCCAATTGATCATCCAGTGTACGTTTCCATTGGCGTTTGGCTATTTGATCTAAGCGTTCTAGCTGCTCTTCCGTCATAGATTCGCCGCCAAGATTACACTCAGCAACGAAGGCAAACTCCTCATCCAGTTCAGACAGGCTTTGTTCGAGTATTTTGAGTTGTTCTTCTTGTAGTGCACCGTTCGCCATCGCTTTCCAGTAATCGGTTTCCGCTTGCTGTTTCAACAACTCAAAACGCATTCGCACTTCGTGGATTCGGTCGTAAATGGTTTCCAGTTTTGTTGCCTTATCTACCACATATTCAGGCGTGGTCACCTTGCCGCAGTCATGAAGCCAAGCGGCGAGCATCAACTCTTCCCACTGTTTACTGTCCAATGAGAATTGCGGGTAATAGCGGTCATCATCTATGGTTGCTTGAGTTAGCCATTTGGTGAGCTCAGGCACTCGTTGGCAATGCCCGCCCGTATAAGGTGACTTGGTATCAATCGCCGATGCAATCAGCTCAATAAAGGCATTAAGCATGTCTTTTTGTTGCTGCATTTGGTCGATGTTGTCTTTCGCTATTTCCGCAAAGCTGAGCAACTCTCTTAAAAAGGCGTGCTTGTCTGCCTGCATCTTGGTAATTGGTCTCTCATAGCCAATTGCCACAATCCCTACCAACAGTTTCTCTCGGTTTAATAGTGGAAATAGGTACAGGTCTGAATTGAAGATCGAATCTTGGTAATAGTTGAGAACATTGTCTTCTCTGTTTAAATGGATCGTCTCACCAGATTTAAGCTGACACAGCAACCAAGGCGTGTGTTTGATGAAGTCATTGATGTCGGCCTTAAAAGGAAGAATGGCAAGGTTGGCTGCCGTATCAAACACGTCTTTCTCTTTGGATTGAGTGAAAAGGACAATGGTTTCTGCTTTGGTAATTAAATAGCTTTGATGAGCAATGTTCTTGGCTAAGATCGAAAACTCCTGATTCCCGGCGGTGTCTCGAAGTAGGGTAATCAGATCATGAAGCGTGTGTTCCATTAGCTCAATCGAGTGGGCGAGGTTAGCCACTTCTTGAATCATGCTTTTGGGATAATGAGTACGCCTGAAGTCGAACCGAGCGATGTTGTCGGTGAGTTGCATCAGCGTATTGAGCGGCTGAGACAGTCGATTAGCAACAAACCATACGATAGCGAAGCAGATGAACAACATCCCAATCGCGACCGCAACTTGCTTGTCTCGCATCGAGATAAGATCAGTGAGTAGCTCATTGTGTGGCGTCGCTTCTGCCAAGTATAAGGTGACATTTTGAGTCAGTTGAACCGGCGTTAGCGTTAGTGCCCAAGTGTTTAAGTTGTACTCAACGTTTTTTAGATTGAGGTTAAACTTCTCTTCATCAGAGATAAGCGGCGCAATAACGGACGCTTTCAATGCTTCCATCTGTTCACGTTTGGGCACATTAAAGAAGCTTTGGTCTTGCTCACTGCCAGAGAGATTCCCCGTCGTTTGGTTGTTCGTTTGCTCAGTTTTACTTGTGTCATCAGATTGGGAGTCAGGCTTGGGTACTGATAGCTCAAGTTGATGCTGACCGAGAAGATTAAAATGTTGATCGAACAAGGCGAGTCGGGTTTGCGGAGAATAAGCTAATTCACTGATCTGAGAAGAGAGGGAACTCAACGTAAAGTCGGCACCAACCACATGCTTGCCATCGGCAGAACGCCTAGAGAGTGTAATGCCATTGGTTTGCAGGAAATAGAATAGATAGGGCTCAGAGAGTTGTATTGAGCCATCAGGCTTTGCGTTACGAAACCAAGGACGAGTGGTGGGGTTGAACTTACTCTCTGCTTGTCGAGTACTGATCACTTGATGTGCGCCATCAAGATAGGTAATAAAGTTTTCACCGTCTAGATTGGTGCTGCTGACCATCATGGTCGCTTTAGCGGGCGCGCTGTTTTCGGCTCTCTGTTTATTGGTGCTTAATGGACGAAAGATTCTGAAGTCACCCTCTTCAGAACCGTAAAATAGAGCGACCAAATTGGTGTTTTGTTTGAAGATGATATCGACCGAAGCAAGCCAAGAGTCTTTTTCGACAGCGGAAGTTTGATGAGCAACAAACGGGCTCACCGCCATCACATTTAAGGTTGTGATGACAGGGGCAATCGCTTGTTTAAATACTGATTCCAGCTTGTCGCGATGCTCATTACTGATCTCGCGCACTGTGCCTAACAGCAGCTCTTGGGAGTGCCGATAACTTATCGAAATCAATACCGCACCGACAAGTGTTGTCAAAATTAGGAAAAGGCTAGTGATGTGGATACTCAGCGGATATCGTCTTCTTCTCATCTAACACTCCAGTTTGTAGACTGGTTTAAGTATTGACGAACTTGGGTAGGTTGCAAAAAATTGGCGCAATTACCGAGTGTGTGCGGTTCGACTTAGATAAGACCAAGCGCTGGCTGGCTCTGGTTAGCCACGTATTCCCGTGTCGTGTAAATGAACCAGTAATAAACCTTTATGTTTGGGTGCTAATTGTCACTTTCAGCTGATAAACTGGTTGAATTGTTGCCATCAGGCACTCATTTTCTGAAGCATTCCTTTTCAGAAAAAAGGTGCAGGCACTCCTGACCTGAAAAAGATTCAGAGTTACTTTCTGAAAAACGTATTTGACCGAGCGAAGAGGGCATTGATTCATGGAACTCAAAGTAGATACTCACACCCACACATACGCAAGTGGTCATGCTTACAGCACATTGATCGAAAACGCCAAGTCGGCAAAGCAAAATGGTTTAGCCATGTTTTGTACCACTGACCATTCAGAATCAATGCCGGGCGCTCCACACTATTGGTTCTTCAGTAACCAACGTGTACTTCCTCGTTTTATCGAAGAGGTTGCCATCATCCGTGGTGTTGAGTCGAACGTCATGAACACTCAAGGTGAAATCGATATCCATCCGAGTGTGGATAAGAACCTAGATTGGGTGATTGCCAGTTTCCACGAGCCCGTTTTTCGTCCATCGGATGTCGCTACCCATACAGAGGCTCTCGTGAATGTGATTAAGGGTGGTCGAATTGATGCGCTTGGTCACTTAGGCAATCCTAATTTTGATTTCGATTTCGAAGCCGTCATTCAATGTGCGGTTGAAAACAACGTGGCGATTGAGATCAACAACACCACACTTAAAGGAAATAGCCGAGTTGGCAGTGTTGACCGTTGTTATGAGATTGCAAGAATAGCGAAAGCGAAGGGTGCATTTATTACAACAGGCAGCGATGCGCATTTCTGTTTAGATGTAGGTGGCTTGGATTTAGTCGCAGCATTGTTAGATGAAGTGGGCGTAGATTCGAGTAAAGTGATTACCCATTCGCCAAAGCAGTTCCTAGCCTTTTTGGCCTTGCGCGGTCGTAATGAAATCCCAGAATATTCAGATCTTGTTTAAGAGAATGTCGGCGGGTTTGCATTTCGACACAATCAATTTTTGTGCCTGAAAGATTTTTGTATACACTAACCGAAAATAATAAAGTCGAAGTGCCACAGTAATGACGGCTCTAACTTCAAAGACACCGCTTCACTTGGAGAAACAATGAAAACTCGCTCAATCCTTTTATCTGGCTTAATCGCTGCTTCAGTATTGTCTGGCAACGCATTTGCTAATGTAGACCTTAAGAAAAACATGCAAGAAATGAAGCTTGCGTTCAAACAAGCGGCAGAAGCTCAAAGCATTGAAGAGATGCAAAAGCCTATCGTTCGTTTAGATACGCTAGTGGCAGAGCTGAAAACGGGTGTTTACCCAGTCGAGAAAGAAGACAACTTCATGGAAGGCTTCAAAAAGATCAGTGCATCACTGGATAGCATTGAGCAGAAGCTAGATCAAGGTGACTTAGCGTCGGCACAGCAAGAACTTCGTACTATTGATGGCCTTCGTGAAGAGTACCATGAGAAGCGTAACCCAAGCATCTGGAGCAAGATCTTCGGTTAATTCGTTAATCATGAACGTTTGCTAGATAGGTAACAAAGAGCAAACCTCAAGATTCGATTTCTAAAACGCCGCCTTACATTACCCTCTTTCGAGGAAGGTGTAAGGCGGCGTTTTTTATTGTCTCTTTTATCGAAAGCCTGCTGCAAAGAGATGAGTATTACTTTCTTAGTTTTAGTGTTGTAACCAGTATTTAACGAAAAAGAGTGTGCGTTAGCTTCAATTTTTTAACTTGCTGTTAATCTTTACGTTTACCTATATTCCAAGTCCCTCATAATAAGGGAAATTTATAAAGACTTGGGATAATGCGCCGAACCTCGTTCAACTTCTTCATGTTACTTGCAACAGCATTAAGCTGGGCGCTAGTGACATTAATGCCTGTTATCAATGCTCATGGTAATAGTGCGGGAGTATGGGCGTCGTTATGTACGGTCAATGGCTTTGAATTGGTTCAAATCGAAGAAGGCGAACCTAATACTCATAAAGGAAAGCCGTGTCCGTTTAGCCATTTTTCCACGTTTCACCAAGATGAACTTCCCACTACACTACTGACAACTCGACTGAGTTCTATTGTCTCCGACAGCTACGCTTTTTTGGCTCTAAGCGAACGCTACACGAGGCAAGCCCCGCGCGGCCCTCCCTTTGTTATTGCTTAAACCTAACCCTTTAAAATAATTAAAAAATAAAGTATTAAGTAAAGTTAAACATGCTCAGATTACTTTCTGATTTTTCAGAAGGTATGTTTGCGTGTGTCAAAGGAAATTATAATGTTGAGAAATGAATCTCAAACCCCTGCGAAAGCACAAGCAACTTCGCAGTCTAAAAGCAGTGCAACAACCGGTTCGGAAACCAATATAAAAAGCAAAGACCGCAATAAAACCCTCTATTTCCTCACATGGCGCTGGCACTTCTATGCTGGGCTATTTGTTATCCCGTTTATGTTAATGCTGAGCATTACAGGTTTGGTGATGCTGTTTGATGATGAAATCGAATTGACTTTCCACCACGAAGCCCTAGAGATTGTTGCATCGGGCGAGCCGATTAAAGTGTCAAAACAGTTAGCTGCAGTACAACTTCAATACCCACAAGGTTCGGTTACCCAGTTTGTTCCGAGCAAAGCTCCTGATCTGGCTAACCGCTTTTCGGTAGCACTTGTAGACGGCACATCGGTCTTCGCCACGGTAAATCAATATACGGGCGAAGTGGTCGGAGAGATTCCGCGTAGCGACAGCCTGTACCAACTCGCGAATGACATTCACGGCACTTTGTTGATTGGTGATTGGGGTGATTATCTAATTGAAGTCGCAATAAGCTTGTCTATTCTGTTGCTCATCAGTGGTATTTACTTATGGTTACCTAGAGATAACGCGAGCCGCGCTGGTTTTCTTAAGCTTCGATTTGGTTCAGGAACGCGTATTTTAATGCGTGATCTGCATGCGAACATTGGAGGTGTGTTATCGCTCGTTCTGTTGTTGTTTATTCTGTCTGGATTGGCTTGGACAGGCTTCTGGGGCGGTAAATTAGTTCAAGCATGGAGCACTTTCCCTGCTCAAATGTGGGACGATATTCCGCTGTCTGATAAGACGCACACATCGCTTAACCATGGCTCAGAGGAAGAACTTCCATGGAATCTAGAACAAACACCGCTGCCGTTGTCTCAAGATAAGCCAGCAGAACATGTACATCACGTGGAAGAGGCATCTGAACCTCATGATCACTCTAAGATGGGCGAAGACCACTCTCAACATGTGATGTCAGCAAGCAGTTTCGGGATTGATGATGTTATCCAAAAAGCGCACTCACTTGGTTTCACTCAATACAAGGTGAATTTCCCGCGTTCAGAAACAGGTGTTTACACGGTCACAGCCAACACTATGGGCGGTGACATCATTGATCCAACGCAGGACCGTACTACGCACCTCGACCAATACTCAGGTCGTATTCTGGGTGAGGTGACATGGCAAGATTATAACTTCATTGCCAAAACGTTAGCGGTAGGTATTTCATTGCATCAAGGTGACATCAGCATCATTAACAAGCTTCTAAATGCTTTGTTTTGTTTGGCGTTCATTGTTGTGTCCGTGACTGGTGGTGTGATGTGGTGGATACGTAGACCTTCAGGTCAAAGAAAGCTTGGCACGCCACCGAAGTTTGGCGATGCAGGGCTTTGGAAGACAGGTTTAGTGATTGTGATAGTTATTTCAGTACTGTTTCCACTGGCGGGAGCGACGATCGTGACAGCAATGCTGCTGGATTGGTTACTATTTTCACGCGTTGAGAAATTCAAGACGGCATTGAGTTAATTGATATACAAACTGACCTCCTTTTTCAGGAGGTCAGTTTCATTATTCAGATGACATGCTCTGTTTATTAAGAAGACGTTAGACTTGTACAGCTCTATATGTGATAAAGCTCTAGATTTCATAAAGCTCTAACGGAAGCCCGTCAGGATCGGCAAAAAAAGTAAATGCTTTACCTGTAAATTCATCAATTCGGATCTGTTCGACTTCGATTCTTTGTTCTTCCAAATAGCTTTTGATTTGTTGAACGTCATCAACACAAAAAGCTAAGTGTCTTAGCCCTTGAGCTTCGGGAAAGCTAGGCCTTTCTGGCGCGTTAGGGAAGCTGAATAGTTCTATTTGAGCACCATTAGGTAGCGCTAAATCAAGTTTGTACGACTGGCGAGCCTCACGATAGTTTTCGGCAATGATCTCAAGTTTCAAAATCTCGGTGTAAAAGTGCTTCGATGCGTTGTAGTTTGAACAGATTATGGCTGCGTGGTGTATTCCTTTCAACATCAGTTTATTTCTCCTGCCAACTTGTCACCTAAGTGCTCCATGGCGTAATCAATGAATACACGCAGTCGAGCGGGCATGTACTTGGTTTGAGCAAACTGCATCGCAATCGCACCATGGTAATTACTCTTGATGGTCCAATCTTCCAACACTTGTACTACAGCCCCTTCAGCCAACGCATCTTGAATCACGAAGTCATGGAAAATACCGACGCCTAGACCTTCTTTCACACCTTTCAGTCGCATCTGCGAGTGGTTAACTGCGTAACGTCCACTGACGGGTACTGTGTGAAATTCATCATCTTTAAGAAAATCCCAAATGTGATCTTTGTCTGTCTCTGCAAGATACAAACAGTCGTGTTCAGACAGCTCGGTAGGGTGGTGAGGAATCCCCTTGGCATCTAAATAGTCAGGGCTTGCACACAACACGAGGTTTGTTTTTCCTAACTCTTTCAATACTAAGCTTTCGTCGGGCTTATCAGTCAGGCGGAAAGCAATGTCGATGCCTTGACGTAAAATATCGATGTCGCCGTCAGCCGCTCTCAATTTAAGTTGGATTTCTGGATACTGATTTAAGAATGGAACAACGAAAGGCTGCAATACCGAATTCAAGAAGGCTTCAGGCGCCGCTACCGTTATCGAGCCTGCAGGTTCGGTATGGTCGGAGGTAGACAGTTCAACGGCTTGTTGCGCTGCGTTGATCATCACCACACTCTGATCATAAACCAATTGACCCGCTTGCGTAATGATAAGGGTACGAGTGGTACGCTCAAACAGTTTCACCGATAGCGCTTTTTCCAAGCGGGTGATGAGCTTACTCAAGGCTGACGGTGTCACGCCTAACTGTTTTGCTGCAGCCGTAAAACTACCTTCGTTAACCACCAAAATGAACGAGGCGAGGTCCGGAAGCAGGGCGATGAGTTTTGGGTTAATCATAAGTATCCAATAGGCTAGTTTCAACGATGAACTTAATGGCAATTGTGAGCGATTTACTCTGATTTGTGAATCAATTTCATTAATTGATTGACGTGATTGCTCTGATAGGTTGTTGTGTTTGAAGCTCATCTGTATAGCGGCGTTGCTGCTGCGCATTCTGAGATGAAAAATTGAGATTTGATATGAAAGCGAAATTAGACGGAAATTATAGCTAATTTGGCGTTTAAAAAAGCAGGTGAAGGGCGTTAATGTGCCCTATGTCACTGGGATGAACTATTATTAGTGCCTGTGATTCATTAATGTTTTTCCAACTAAAGGGATAATCGGAACGGGGATGTTCAACTAGAATATAGGCATAAGTTTTACAGTGTAAATGATCGTGTTGAGATCGTTTACATCCCTACATAAAGCGGCGCGCGATGCTGCTAAATTATAACTAGGAAGGAATGAGACAATGTCTTCTGCATTTTACCAACAGATTCAAACTCAAATCGAAGAAGTTAAAGAAGAAGGTCTTTACAAGTCTGAGCGCATTATTACTTCTGCACAAAAAGCAGCGGTTTCTATCTCGACTGGTGAAGAAGTACTAAACTTCTGTGCAAACAACTACTTAGGTCTTGCTAACCACCCAGCTCTTATCGAAGCAGCTAAAGATGGTATGGATCAGCACGGTTTTGGTATGGCTTCAGTACGTTTCATTTGTGGTACTCAAGATTCTCACAAAGAACTAGAGCAAAAGCTTTCTACGTTCCTAGGTAAAGAAGACACTATCCTTTACACATCTTGTTTTGATGCAAACGCTGGTTTGTTCGAAACAATTCTAGGTAAAGAAGACGCAATCATCTCTGACGCACTAAACCACGCATCTATTATCGATGGCGTTCGTCTGTGTAAAGCAATGCGTTTCCGTTACTCGAACAACAACATGGAAGAGCTAGAGCAGCAACTTATCGCTGCTAAAGAAGCTGGCGCTCGTCACACACTAATCGTAACTGACGGTGTGTTCTCAATGGACGGCGTAGTGGCTAACCTTCCTGCTATCTGTGACCTTGCAGACAAGTACGATGCACTAGTAATGGTTGATGACTCTCACGCAGTGGGCTTCATGGGCGAAAACGGAGCGGGTACTCACGAGTTCCACAACGTTGTAGACCGTATCGATATCATCACTGGTACTCTTGGTAAAGCAATGGGTGGCGCTTCAGGCGGTTACACTTCTGGTAAGAAAGAAGTGATCGACTGGCTACGTCAGCGTTCTCGTCCATACCTATTCTCTAACTCTGTTGCTCCTGCAATCGTATCTGCGTCTATCCGCGTTCTAGATCTTCTTGCGGAATCTGGCGACCTACGTACTCAACTATGGGAAAACTCTGCTCACTTCCGTACTCGCATGGAAGAAGCTGGCTTCACTATGGGCGGTGCAGACCACGCAATCATCCCAATCATGCTTGGTGATGCAAAAGTAGCGGCTGAGTTCGCTGAGCGCGCACTAGAGAAAGGCATCTACGTTGTAGGTTTCTCTTTCCCTGTAGTACCAAAAGGTCAAGCTCGTATCCGTACGCAAATGTCTGCTGCACACTCTCGTGAGCAACTAGACCGCGCAATCGATGCGTTCATCCAAGTTGGTAAAGACATGGGTATCATCTAATTTTAAAGGGGTGCCACGAGCATCCTTTAATTAGATAGAACAACACCCAGTAGAACATATAGATTTTTGATTCTCGCCTTACAGTTAGGCGAGATGAACTAGGTAACATTATGAAAATTAAAGCACTTTCTAAGCTAAAGCCTGAAGAAGGCATTTGGATGACCGAGGTTGAAAAGCCTGAAATGGGTCATAATGATCTTCTTATTCGTATTAAGAAAACCGCAATTTGTGGTACTGACGTACATATCTACAACTGGGATGAGTGGTCACAAAACACAATCCCAGTACCTATGGTAGTAGGTCACGAATACGTGGGTGAAGTTGTTGGCATTGGCCAAGAAGTTCGTGGTTTTGAAATCGGCGACCGTGTATCTGGCGAAGGTCACATCACATGTGGTCACTGTCGTAACTGTCGTGGCGGCCGTACTCACCTTTGTCGTAACACAACAGGTGTTGGTGTTAACCGCACTGGTGCGTTCTCTGAGTTCCTTGTGATCCCGGCGTTCAACGCATTTAAGATCCCTGCAGAAATCTCTGACGATCTAGCATCAATCTTTGACCCGTTTGGTAACGCAGTACACACAGCGCTTTCTTTCGACCTAGTAGGCGAAGACGTGTTAATTACTGGTGCTGGTCCAATCGGTATCATGGCTGCTGCTGTTGCGAAGCACGTTGGTGCTCGTCACGTTGTAATTACTGACGTAAACGAATACCGCCTAGACCTTGCTCGTCAAATGGGTGTGACTCGTGCAGTAAACGTAATGGAAGAGAAGCTTGAAGACGTAATGGCTGATCTTGGCATGACTGAAGGCTTCGATGTAGGCCTAGAAATGTCTGGTAACCCATCTGCGTTCAACAGCATGCTGACTAACATGAACCACGGCGGTAAGATCTCTCTACTAGGTATTCCACCATCAGACATGGCAGTAGACTGGAACCAAGTAATCTTTAAAGGCTTGGTTATCAAAGGTATCTACGGTCGTGAGATGTTCGAAACTTGGTACAAGATGGCTTCATTGATCCAATCTGGCCTAGATCTAACACCAATCATTACTCACCACTACAAAGTGGACGATTTCCAGAAAGGCTTCGACGCTATGCGTAGCGGGCTTTCAGGAAAGGTTATCCTTGATTGGGAATAGTCTAAATTAGGCTCTCATTAGCAAAAGGCGACAGGTTAAATTGTCGCCTTTTTTACGTCTAAAACCGCTAAATAACGCTCGATTACAGTGGCTGTCGCCATTTTGTCGCCATTAATTTTCTAAAGGATTGAGGTGAACTGCCTGCATCAAATGCTCGGGAGCAAAGTGAGAATACGCCATTGTCTGCTCAATTTTTGTGTGACCTAGAATCCGCTGTAACACCAAAATATCCCCTTTATTCATCATAAAGTGCGAAGCAAATGTATGCCGTAGAACATGCGTTGCTTGCCCACTTGGAACATGATTAGGTAAAGCCCTTTTAATGTAGCGCCAGGCATCCTTATAAGTAGTGTCAAAAATCTTATGGTCGTTCACTGCGATGTCTAAGATCTCATGATACAAAGCAGGTGAGATGGGCACACTTCGATTTCTCTTACCTTTTGTCTCGGTGTAAGTTAGCTTGAATTCAGCTACTTGTGAACGGGTAAGAGTGAGAGCTTCACTTATACGAGCACCGGTGGCTAAGCAAATCTTAGAGATTACAATGAGCTGTGGAATCGAGACTGTAATTACGCGGTTGAAATTCTTCAGGTTAAATAGGAACTCTTCAATTTGTGGCTTGGTTAGATATGCCAGGTTCTTCTCGCTAGTTTTGATTGTATCGATAGCTTCAATCGGGTTGGGGTATTTCCATTGATTGTACTTGATTAGTTTCTTGAACATTCCCTTTAGATAAATCAATTCCATGTTATGTGTTGTTGGTGAAATCTCAACAGATTTATTTTTGGTTCATCGCGGCTTTC
>NZ_JBFRJM010000079.1:0-26735 GCF_041468865.1 Vibrio sp. 10N.286.52.C3
CTAATCCGCGATGAACCTTAAAAAAGCCCAAGTTAGTAGACTAACTTGAGCTTTTTCTTATCGCTGCATTAATGCTTTGTGTTACAAATCTCAAACTTAAGCGTTCACGCCTGTCGCTTTAAAGTCAGGGTTCACTGCGGTTAGCTTTCTAACAATGTAGTTAAGAAGCACGCCGTACATAGGCACGAACAAGCCTAAGCTGATGATAAGTTTGAATCCGTAATCGACTAAGGCAATCTCAGTCCAATGCTCGGCCATAAATGGATCTGGGCTTTGGTAGAAAGCAATCGCAAAGAATGCGATGGTATCAATGGCATTACCGAATAACGTTGAGCATGTTGGGGCTACCCACCACTGTTTAAGCTGACGTAGGCGGTTAAAAACATGTACATCCAAGATCTGACCCAGTAAATAAGCCATGAAGCTCGCCGCGGCGATACGTGCAACAAACAAGTTGAACTCACCTAGTTGGCTAAAGCCTTGGAATGAACCTTCAAAGAACACCACTGACAAGAAATAAGAAACGGCCAGAGCTGGTAGCATCACTAAGAAAATGATTTTACGGGCAAGCTGCGCGCCAAAAATGCGTACGGTCAGATCGGTCGCTAGGAAGATAAACGGGAAAGTGAAAGCACCCCAAGTGGTGTGCATACCGAAGACGGTAAAAGGTAGCTGAACCAGATAGTTGCTTGACGCAATAATCACCAAATGGAACAAAACTAATAGTGCTAAGGCTTTGCGCTGTTGCGCAGGGGTAAAGTTACTCATGCTGTACCTTTTTAGTTTGGTTTGGGGGTGAGGGAACCCAAATCGAGTCATTTCTTCGAATAATCCAAGAAAGCTCTTACCAATAATGTGAATTAAAAAATGTATCTAAAAATTGCTCTGCTGAGCGGCGGGCGATTATACATTAATCAATATTGGCTGCAACGGTGAGAACAAACGCAAACGTTTATTCTCACTTTTATTGGTGAATAGCTCTAGAAGCTGTGTTTTAGAAGAGATGCCAAAAGTTAAAAACCGCGCTTGAAAAGCGTCGCGAGATAATCAAACTCTTCTCGGCTTTCTTCAGCGTTTAACGACTCAAACCAAATTGATTCACTGTAATGTTCGGACTTTAAGAACATTCGGCAATCTTCAAAATCAATCAACCAAGAATGCATATCGGCGTCCCATTGCTTTTCAACAACTGACGCTGACAACAACGCCACCAGCTTTTCACCTAGCACTTCATAAGAATCAAAATCAAAACTTGGAGACGTAATCAATAAACGCCCTTCCTCAGCTAAATACTCTCTTAAGCCAAATTCTGTTTGTGTTGTCATGTCCCTATCAACCTTATTCTTTTTCTATTAGTTAGACGTTTCTCGCAAACTAGCCGTGTGTGGTGATGTGTTCTTGAATCAGATCTAGGAATGGGTCTGCGTACTTATCGAGTTTACGTTGACCGACACCGTTGACTGCCAGCATTTCTCCGTATGAAGTAGGTAGTATTTCAGCCATATCAATCAAGGTCGCGTCACTGAATACCACGTATGGTGGCAAGCCATCTTCATCAGCAATCGACTTACGCAGCTTGCGCAGCTTCGCAAACAACTTCTTATCGTAGTTCTTACTGCTAAGTTTATCGGACTTAGCATTACGCACCGCTGTATCTAAACGAGGAACAGCCAATTCCAAAGACATCTCACCGCGCAGCAGCGGGCGGGCTTCTTCTGTTAGCTGTAAAGTTGAGTTACGAGTGATGTTCTGGAACAGCAAGCCTTTATGAATCAGCTGACGGAAGATACTGATCCAGTAATCATGACTGTGATCGCGGCCAATACCGTAGGTAGATAGCTTATCGTGACCATTATCGCGGACACGGATGTTCTGCATGCCTCGCATTACTTCGACCACGTAGCCCATACCAAATGACTGATTCACACGGTACACACAAGACAACGCCTTCTGTGCTTCTTGGGTCGCGTCAAAGTGTTTTGGTGGATCTAAGCAGATATCGCAGTTGCCACATTGCTTCTCGCGATATTCACCAAAATAGTTAAGCAGAACCTGACGACGACACGTTTGCGCTTCAGCAAAGGCACTCATCGCATTCAGCTTGTGCATCTCAACTTGTTTCTGTGGGCCTTCTTCTTTCTCATCTAGCATACGACGCAGCCAACCCATATCAGCCGGGTCAAACAACATCATCGCTTCAGCAGGCAAACCATCACGACCTGCACGGCCTGTCTCTTGATAGTAAGACTCGATATTACGTGGGATATCAAAGTGCACCACGAAACGTACGTTGGGTTTGTTGATGCCCATACCGAAAGCCACAGTCGCGACCACGATCTGAATATCATCGCGTTGAAAGGCTTCTTGAACGTAAGCACGCTCATCGGTGTCCATACCAGCGTGATAACCCGCGGCGCGAATACCGTTATTGCACAGCTTCTCGGTCACCATCTCCACTTTCTTACGGCTACCACAGTAGATGATGCCGCAATTGCCCTTTTGTGTTTCTAGGTAGCGAACCACCTGTGACACGGGTTTGTGCTTCTCAACCAAGTTGTAGCGAATATTAGGGCGATCAAAGCTGCCTAAGTAAGTATGCGGGTCCAGGAGCTGTAAGCGCGAGATAATATCTTTGCGCGTCGCATCATCAGCGGTTGCTGTGAGCGCCATGTAAGGCACATGCGGGAAATACTGTTTAAGCTGACCTAATGATGCGTATTCAGGGCGGAAGTCGTGACCCCATTGAGAGATACAGTGCGCTTCATCGACTGCAATCATCGAAAGCGGTAAACCTTGAAGACGCTCGATAAAATCACGCATCAACACACGCTCTGGTGACACATACACCATTTTCAGCTGACCTGAGTTCATACGATTGAACACATTCAGCAATTGGTCACGTGGCATTGAAGAGTTAATACACTCAGCGGCAACACCATTGGCCTTCAATTGGTCGACTTGGTCTTTCATCAACGAGATCAGCGGTGAGATAACCAGAGTCAGCCCTTCACGAACCAAAGCCGGAATTTGGTAACACAGAGATTTACCACCACCGGTTGGCATAATCACCAAGCTGTCTTTGCCTTCAACGGCCAAATCAATGACCTCTTGCTGACCATCGCGAAAGCTTTGATAGCCGAACACATCTTGCAAGATGGTTTGCGCATCATTCGCGGGAGTTGGTATTTGCTCAGCAATCAGAGTGGCGGTCATTGTGGTTCCTAATCGAGGTATGAAATCAGCAAGCATCTTCGGCAAGCAAGTCGCACATTGTAGAGGGGAACGCTGGCGAATTAAACCGCAAATTGTTAGGTGAAAAGGGTTATCGCTCCTATACTGACCAACTCTCTTATAAATCTTATTAATAAGCACTCAGTGCTAGAGAAAGATGCATGACACAGGAAGAACAACAACGTACGCGCCAAGGAGTTTTGCTTGCCGTCGGCGCTTACACAATGTGGGGTATCGCCCCTATATATTTCAAATCTTTAAGTGACGTTTCCCCGTTAGAGATCCTCAGCCACCGTGTAGTATGGTCTTTTTTCCTACTCGCTTTCTTACTGCACATTGGCCGCAGCTGGCGTAAAGTCCGCGACACCTTGACCTCAAAACCAAAAATGCTCTATTTGGTGGCGACATCTATTTTGGTGGGTGCAAACTGGCTGATCTTTATCTGGGCGGTGAATTCCAATCACATGCTCGATGCCAGTTTGGGGTATTACATCAACCCTCTGATTAACGTGTTACTTGGGATGCTCTTCCTCGGCGAACGCTTACGTAAGCTGCAATGGTTTGCTGTGGCTCTTGCTGCGATTGGCGTATTAATCCAATTAATTGCCTTCGGCTCAGTACCGATCGTCGCCATTGCCCTAGCCTTTAGCTTTGGCTTTTATGGCTTGCTGCGTAAGAAAGTCAGCTTAGAAGCACAAACGGGTCTGTTCATTGAAACTCTGGTGATGCTGCCTCTCGCCGCAACCTACTTACTGTTTATTGCCGATAGCCCGACCTCAAACTTATCGATGAACCCGATGCAACTCAACCTATTACTGGTTGCTGCCGGTGTGATCACCACGGTTCCATTGCTGTGTTTTACTGGCGCTGCAACTCGCTTGAAGCTATCAACACTCGGTTTCTTCCAGTACATCGGTCCAAGCTTGATGTTCTTACTGGCGGTTCTGATCTACGGCGAAGCCTTTACCTCAGATAAAGCGATCACCTTTGCTTTCATATGGGGAGCACTGGTTATTTTCAGCTTTGACGGTCTGCGTAACAACAGAAAGAACAAACGCGCTAAGCGGTAACACTGATCGTTTTTTACAAGACAATCCCTTAATACGAAGATAAGCTTGGTTGAATTGATGACTATTTGACCAAGCTTTTTTGTACCATGGATAAAGTCCACTATTACTCTACCCCAACAGAAGATATCAGCCTGATCCAAGCTCAATACCAAGAGTTTGCTTTTCAGCGCCACTATCATTTGGACTTTCACATTGGTTTAATTACCCAAGGACAGCAGAAATTCGTCTATAAAGGGACGAGCCATAATGTTGGTGCTGGCCAAGTTGTTATCATGCCACCCGATGAGCTGCATGATGGGCACTCCAAACTCGATTCGGGTTATCAAGTCAGTGTGTTTGCAGTTTCTCCCCAATGGTTTCAAGATCTTGCCGATCCCAAGAAGAATGGTCACACATTAGGCTTTTCTGAGTTGATCCTCTCCGATCAAGCTGCATTTTCACAATTACGCAACTTACACGGCCTATTAATCCATCAAAACATCAGCCAGCTCGCTCAAGATTGCTTACCTTTCGAAGGGTTCTCGACGATTGTCGATCGTTATGCGAAATTTGGATCGAAGAGTGACATCAAACTGGGTAATCAATCGATTGATACGCTAAAAGACTATTTAATGGCGAATTTGGATCAACCAGTGCGATTAGAACAATTGTCTGAGTTATGTGGTTTAACCACGACTCAATTCCAACGCCATTTTAAAAACAGAATGGGCATTACGCCTTATGCATGGCTGAGCCGTTTACGTATGGAACAGAGCATGCGTCTGATTAAGTCTGGGATATGTGGTACCAAGGTCGCGCATCAAGTAGGCTTCTATGATCAAGCACACTTCTCTAAGGCTTTCAAAACCACGTTCGGCGTCCCACCGTCACAAATCAACTAAGTGTTGATAATTTACAATTGCTCGATTTCAAATCGCGGTAAGCTACGCTCAATACGATTACTTATTTAAAAATAGCGGCAACGTTATTGAGAACTGACGATGAACGAAGTCACCATACTGATCACCCTAGCCTCTATCCACTTCATCGCTTTGATGAGCCCCGGCCCTGATTTTGCGTTAGTCGTGCAAAATGCGACGCGTCACGGACGCCAGACAGGCTTGTACATTGCGCTTGGTTTATCTTGCGGGATCTTGCTGCACTCATTGCTCAGCCTGACGGGAATCAGTTACCTAGTCCACCAACAACCCACATTATTTGCCATTATCCAACTAGCCGGCGGTAGCTACTTACTGTACTTAGGTTACGGCGCACTTAAAGCAACCTGGCAAATCATTCAGAACCACGATGATGATGCCGATACCGTCAATGCCAACGATCTGATTCTGACCAATAAGCGTCAGGCATTTTCGAAAGGGTTTGCGACCAATATTCTCAACCCAAAGGCTTTGGTGTTCTTTATCAGCTTGATGTCGAGCCTAGTGCCTGCCGACATGTCTCTGTCAGGTAAAGGCTTTGCGCTTATCATCCTATTTGGTCTGTCTCTGTTTTGGTTCTCACTACTGGCTTGGATGCTTTCGACTAAAGCATTGCAAAAGAAACTCAGCGAAGCAACGGTATACATCGATGGCTTATGTGGCGTGGTATTCAGCCTTATTGGCGTGAGTATTCTTTGGCAGTCGCTGTCCGGTTTAATCGCTTAAATTCGAATCAAGATTACAATTCGTTAACAACACTCTGGCTATCTCATCTTTCCACTGCCAATCTAGCTCTGCATATTAAAAGGAGAAGATCATGCAGTGGAAAACAAAACTAACAACCCTCGCCACTTCTACCCTACTTTTTGCCTCTCACGTCAGTTGGGCAAATCAAGCTGCCGATTCCGTCGCACCCGAACAAAGTAGTGGTTTAGAAACCAAACAGCTTGTTAAAGCCAACGATTGGATGGTCACCGCGGCCAACCCTCTTGCCACACAAGCCGGTGCTGATGTACTTGCTCGTGGTGGTAACGCGATTGACGCCATGGTTGCTGTGCAGCTTATGCTTGGCTTAGTGGAACCTCAGTCTTCAGGTATTGGTGGCGGCGCGTTCCTTGTCTATTTTGATGGCAAAGACAAACAGCTCAAGACCTATGATGGCCGTGAAACTGCGCCGCTTGATGCCACACCACGTCTATTCCAAGACGAAAACGGACAACCGCTTAAATTCTATGATGCCGTGGTTGGCGGTCGTTCTGTTGCAACGCCGGGCACGGTGCAATTGCTGTGGGACACTCACCAGAAATACGGCAAGCTAGAATGGGCATCACTGATTAAACCTATCGCTCAGTTGGCTGAAGAAGGTTTTACTATTAGTCCACGTTTAGCGACCTTGATTGAGAATGACCAACAGCGACTGAGCCGATTTGCGACAACTAAAGCCTACTTCTTCAATGCCGATGGCAGCCCAAAAGCCGCTGGCACGCAACTTAAGAACCCTGAATACGCGGCCACGTTAAACGCTATCTCGAAGGATGGTGCTAAAGCCTTCTACCAAGGTGAGATTTCTGCCGACATCATCAATACCGTGCAAACAGCGAAAGGTAACCCGGGCGTATTAGCACAGAAAGACTTCGACGCTTATTCGATTAAGCAGCGCGAGCCGGTTTGTTCTGCTTATGAAAGCTACCAAGTGTGCGGAATGGGTCCACCAAGTTCAGGTGCATTAACGGTTGGGCAGATCTTAGCGATGACCGAGCAGTTTGATCTTAAATCATGGGGACCAAACGACGCGAAATCTTGGCAAGTGTTAGCAGATGCTTCTCGCCTAGCCTTTGCAGACCGTGGTATGTACATGGCGGATCAAGATTATGTGCCAATGCCTACCCAAGGGTTAGTGAATACTGACTATTTGCAGGAACGTGCTCAGTTAATTACCGCAGGTAAGGCATTGGCAAGCGCATCTTCAGGCACACCGCCGTGGGATCACGCGATGCAGAGAAGCCAAGATGTTTCTATTGAATTACCGTCCACCAGCCACTTCAATATTGTCGATAGCGATGGCAATGTCGTGTCGATGACCACCACCATTGAGAATGCCTTTGGCTCACGCTTGATGGTAAGAGGCTTCCTACTCAACAACGAACTAACCGACTTCTCATTCAAGACCCATAAAGATGGTAAGCCTATCGCCAACCGACTTGAACCGGGTAAGCGTCCGCGCTCTTCAATGGCACCGACCATCATCATGCAAGACGATAAACCTTACATGGCAATTGGCTCTCCGGGAGGCAGCCGTATCATCGGTTATGTGGCACAAGCGATCATTGCTCACACCCAATGGGACATGGATATCCAACAAGCGATCAACCAACCACACTTCCTAAATCGCTTCGGTACCTTAGATTTGGAAAAAGGAACATCAGCGGAAAACTTCAAACCTGAGCTAGAAAAGATGGGATTTGAGGTCAACGTTCGCGATCTTAACTCGGGTTTACACGCTATTCGCATCACAAAAGATGGTCTAGAAGGTGCTGCAGACCCTCGCCGTGAAGGTGCAGCTATTGGCCAATAGGGAATAATCCTCCCTTTTTACTCGCTGCCTTGTGCGAGATCTCTCACAAGGCAGTGAGTAAATATCGATATTTGATGACGAAATTAGTCACCCACAAACCGTAACCGATTGAAATTAAACAATACGTACATTTATCATTCAAATAATTATATAGAAATTCGCTTATGCACCATTGCTGATAAATAAGGAATCGGTAATATGAATGGTGTCGGAAGGATGCTGACACGGAACAGGAAACGCCAAGGACTTGGTTATCTTCAGGATGAAGATTCGATTACTCAGGATGAATAATCGGCATGGATAGCGAAATGGACATTGAATGGACGCAATAGTAACTAGGATGGTTGCTACTAAGGAAAGACAATGGACACCTCTGGACGAGGAAAGGACTGAACATCAGGATGATGTAAAGGACACCGCTCAAGGAACAAGTGACGCGCGCTAACGAGGATTGTTGGCAGATCAGGATAAGATCAAGGACACCGCTAGGAAGGCGACGAAAGGAATACGCTGAAGGATAACAGCACACTATCATGGATTTGATGCATGGAGCACACTTAGTAGCCGGATTGCTGCGAGTAAGACTATAGACCCCGATGAGCGCAAGCTCTCGGGGTTTTTCTTTATCTGTCGTTTCACTTATTCCTCTCTCAAACAAATAAATCAAAGACCTTTAATTACAATTCTGACATTTAAAGCATTCACTTCTTAACCACTTCCGAGTAACGTAAGTCTTACTAGGCTCAACTAGTTTCATAACCATAATTAAACTAAGGACAAATTCATGTCACACGTTACCTTCAAAGGCGCTGCTGTACCACTAACAGGCACATTCCCACAAACTGGCGAACAAGCACCAAGCTTTGCACTGACTGCAGGCGACCTTTCTGAACTGACTCTTGCTTCTCTTGAAGGCAAGAAAGTGGTTCTAAACATCTTCCCAAGCATCGACACAGCAACTTGTGCAACGAGCGTACGTACGTTCAACGCAAAAGCAGCAGAACTTGAGAACACGGTTGTGGTTTGTATTTCTGCTGACCTACCATTTGCTGCAGGTCGCTTCTGCGAACTAGAAGGCATTGAAGGCGTTCAACACGCTTCAACTTTCCGTTCTCCTACATTCGCATCAGACTACGGCGTAGCGATTGCTGAAGGTCCACTAGCAAGCCTAACAACACGTGCAGTTGTCGTTGTTGATGAAAAGGGTGTGGTAACACACAGTGAGTTGGTTGCAGAGATCACTGAAGAACCAAACTACGAAGCGGCACTTGCAGCACTGTAAGTCTCCTTTCTAGGCAGGAATGCCTTAAGCTCGGAACCTGCCTATTTAGACTGGTTTCGAGCAATAAAAAAGAGCAGCCATTGGCTGCTCTTTCTGTTTTTAATGCGGATTACTTTTGAATGCTGAACGGTTTTTAAAGACCAAACTGCTTTTTAGATATTAAAGTAATAGATTAAAGCTGCTCTAAACGCGCGTAAGCCGTTACTAACCACTTAATCCCTTCACCATTAAACGCCACTTGAACTCGGCTTTGTGGGCCACTTCCTTCGAAGTTGATGATGGTGCCTTCACCAAACTTAGGGTGCTTCACGCGAGAGCCCAAGCTAAAGCCTGTTTCATTGAAGTTCTCTTTCACAGCGGTTTGGCTAAAGCGACCACTGCTTGCAGGGCGGCTGACTTGCGCTTTCATACGCACTTCATCCAGACAGGTTTCTGGCAGCTCACGAATAAAACGTGATGGCTTATGATATTTGTCCTGACCGTACAGACGACGCATCTCAGCATAAGTGATGTAAAGCTTCTCCATCGCACGGGTCATGCCTACGTAACACAGGCGACGCTCTTCTTCTAAACGCCCCGCTTCTTCGGCCGACATCTGGCTTGGGAACATGCCTTCTTCGACACCCACCATGAACACCATTGGGAACTCTAGGCCTTTGGCACTGTGCAGAGTCATGAGCTGAACCGCGTCATCAAACTCATCAGCCTGACCTTCACCCGCCTCTAACGCTGCATGAGTCAAGAAAGCAGTAAGCATGCTCATCTCATCCGCTTCTTCTGGTTTTTCAAACTGACGCGTTGCCGTTACCAATTCTTCCAAGTTCTCAATACGAGCCTTCGACTTCTCACCCTTCTCTTGCTCGTACATCGCAAACAGACCCGACGATTTAATCACGTGGTCGGTTTGTTCATGCAGGCTAAGTTCTAGCGTGTCATCTTCAAGCGCATTAATCAGCTCGATAAAGCGACTCAATGCACCCGCAGCACGACCGGGTAGCACTTGCTCTTCTATCAAAGCAACACTTGCTTCCCACATGGTTGCACCACGATCACGAGCGGCAAGACGAATCGTTTCTAACGTTTTATCGCCCAAGCCACGCGTTGGCGTATTAACCACACGTTCAAACGCCGCATCATTACTGCGGTTGCTCATTAAGCGCATGTAGCTCAAGGCGTCTCTGATTTCCTGACGCTCGAAGAATCGCATGCCGCCGTAGATTCGGTAAGGGAGACCACCTTGGATCAAAGCTTCTTCAAGAACACGCGATTGGGCGTTATTACGATAAAGCATCGCGGTATCTTCTAACGCACCGCCTTTCTCTTGCCACTCTTTGATTTTGCTGACCGTGAAACGTGCTTCATCTAGCTCGTTATAAGCTGAGTACACAGAGATTGGCTCGCCATCGTTACCATCGGTCCACAGCTCTTTACCCATACGTTCGGTGTTGTTCGAGATAAGCTCGTTCGACGCCTGCAGAATGGTTTTAGTTGAACGGTAGTTTTGTTCAAGTCGAACCGTCGAAGCTCCTGGGAATTCATCCAAGAACTTCTGAATATTTTCGATCTTCGCACCACGCCAACCATAGATAGATTGGTCATCATCACCTACGATCATCACGCGACAATCTGGGCCAGCCATCATCCGAAGCCAAGCGTATTGGATGTTGTTGGTATCTTGGAATTCATCGACAAGGATATGCTTAAAGCGTGCTTGGTAATGCTCTCGAATGTGTTTCTTATCGCGTAATAGTTCATGCGATCTCAGCAAGATTTCCGCAAAGTCGACCAAACCAGCACGGTCACATGCTTCTTGGTAAGCAGAATAGATCTTTAACCACGTTTGAGTTATTGGATCATGGTAGGCGTCAATGTGACTTGGGCGTAACCCCTCGTCTTTCTTGCCATTGATCCACCAAGAAGCTTGCTTAGCAGGCCACTGCTTTTCATCAAGGTTTTGCGCCTTGATTAAGCGGCGTAGCAAACGAATCTGATCATCAGAATCAATGATCTGGAAATCTTCTGGCAGTTTTGCATCTAGGTAGTGAGCACGAAGGATGCGGTGACAAATACCGTGGAAGGTGCCGTTCCACATGCCTGACGAACTACCCATCATCAACTCTTCAATACGACCACGCATCTCTGCTGCCGCTTTGTTGGTGAAGGTAACCGACATAATAGAGAACGGTGATGCTTGCTCTACGCTTTGCAGCCAAGCGATACGATGCACCAACACTCGCGTTTTACCACTGCCTGCACCTGCCAGAATAAGTAGGTTTTCTAAAGGTGCCGCGACCGCCTCACGTTGTTTATCGTTTAGGCCATCGAGTAAAAGCGAAGGATCTATCATTGGATATGCTCACTACTGGGTATTTATACATAAAAGTTGATTATAACCTAAACACTAGGCTGCGTTTAGGATAATAAGAAGAAAAAACAATCAAAAATTAACATCATTAATTCAATAACTTAAGAGATGAAACATCATTAATATTGATAATTTTTATAATACCGTGAAATTATTTCCCGGTTGTTCCAATCCTTTTTAGTAAGCAAGTTAACAATCCATTAACCTGCGATATGAAAATACTATTAAGTCCTAGAGGGAATGACTATGAAAAATTCTAATCTTGCTGTTACAGCTGCAATCACAAGTGTACTAGCGTTCGGCGGTGCAGTTCTTACATCAGCACCTGCGGAAGCAGCAGCAAAAGAAAAATGCTACGGCGTGGCAAAAGCTGGCCAAAATGATTGTGCAACCAAAACAAGCTCATGTGCGGGTACAGCAAAAGAAGACAACCAATCCGATGCGTTCGTAGTCGTACCTAAAGGGCTATGTGGCAAATTATCAGGTGGTAACACTCAATCATCATAATTGAGCTGCTTAGTATGGTGAGCTGACATTCAGCTCACCTCCACTTCTTGTTAGGAGAATCGTTGTGACTCAAACTCTTCACCCCTACGCAGGGGTTGGCCTTAGAACACCGCACTTGGACTTCTTTAGCCAAAATCCAGCCTTAGTAAGTTGGTTAGAAGTTCACAGCGAGAACTACTTCTTAGCTCAATCACCGCAACGACAACAACTCAGAGAAATTCGTCACGCACACAACATCAGTTGTCACGGTGTTGGGTTGTCGCTAGGTTCTGTTGAGCGCATCAATCAACATCATCTTGTGCAATTAAAAGAGCTCATTGATGATATCGAACCCTTCTTGGTTTCTGATCATCTCAGTTGGAGTCAGACAGGTGGTCATTACTTCAATGACTTGCTACCGCTGCCTTACACAGAAGAAGCATTGGAAGTCTTCGGTCGTAATGTCATCGAGGTTCAAGACAGCTTGCAACGCCCGATGTTGATTGAGAACCCATCGAGCTACCTATCCTTCAAGCATTCTACTATTCCTGAGTGGGAGTTTTTGGCTGAGGTACAAAAGCGTACTGAGTGTCGCCTACTGCTCGATTTCAATAATATTTTCGTCTCATCTTTTAATCATGGCTTTAGTTGTGAAGAGTACTTAAACGGAATACCAGCAGACAAAGTTGAAGAGATTCACTTGGCAGGTTTCACGAAGAAGAAACTCGAACAAGGTGAGATCTGGATAGACACCCACAGCAAACCTGTCTGTGATGAAGTGTGGCAGTTGTACACCCAATGGATACAGCAACACGGTTCGCGCCATACCTTGATAGAGTGGGATTTAGATATCCCACAGCCACAAGTTTTATTGGCTGAAGCAACCAAAGCCAGTGATATCTTGTATCAACACGACAAGTTCAACCAAAGGAGTCGCGCCTCATGAGCCACTCCCTAGCAGAGGTTCAATTGGAGTTTGCTAACGCCCTACGCTATCAAAACAATGGTGAGTACTGCGACATAGTGAGCGACCATTTTACCGATGAACAACGCATCCAGATTTACCGTAATAACTTTGTGATCAGCTTGAGCGAAGTTCTGGCAGCAACCTACCCACTCACTGAAATGTTGGTTGGTGAAGAGTGCTTCCAACAGATGGCTCGTCAACATGTCTTACATTATCCATCGACCTCTGGTGATGTCAGTGGTTACGGTGAACACTTTGAACAGACTATCCAAGCCTTTCCTGCCGTTATTGAGGCTGCACCTTATCTCGGTGAAGTGGCTTTGTATGAATGGCAGAAAGATAGCTTGGTAAGGTTTTCGTCACAAGCACATGTCGACCAGAGACCTCTTTCTTGCCTTGCAGATGTACCACAAGAGCAACAAGGCGCTTTAGTCTTTCATCTCAAAGATTCAATAACACTGATTCATTCTAGTTACACGATTATCGCGCTTGAACACGCCATCTATCAGCAGCAACTTGATGGGCTAGACATCAACCAAGCTGAATTTGGGGTGTTAATCCGAGCTGAGAATTCACAGGTTGAGAGCCATAGTTTGAGTGAAGAGAGCCACCAACTCCTCACTGAATTGCAATCAGGTCGAACACTCTCAGCAATCGATCCTTTATTACTACAACATCTGAATACTGTTATGGCGCTAAACGTCATCTCAGGTTTTTCAATCAATGCCGAATTGGAGGCATAACATGGATAACAACACAGTCACGAACATGATGGCTCAATACGACAGTTTGATTGAGAAATCACAGGCACTTTTTGTTCCAGTGCTTCTACTATTTTGTCGCCTTTGGGTGGCGTGGGTATTCTTTAATTCTGGACTCACCAAGATAGCTACTTGGGATAGCACGCTTTACTTGTTTGAATTGGAATACCAAGTGCCACTGCTACCTTGGGAATTGGCTGCTTACATGGGCACTGCCGCTGAGTTAATTCTACCGATGTTTTTAGCGCTCGGTTTATTAACACGACCTATGGCTGCGGTGTTGTTCGTTTTCAATATCATTGCTGTCGTGTCTTACCCTGTATTGTGGGATCAAGGCTTCTACGATCATCAGCTTTGGGGGTTAATGATTCTTATCGTTGTCGTGTGGGGCGCAGGACCATTCTCACTTGATAGAGTTTTGAAAGCGCAGTTCAGGAATTAAAATAAGTTTTCACCTCTTTTGAACTGCTAAAGCTAAATGCTACAGCCCAAACGCAAGAAACCACTCAATTGAGTGGTTTCTTTTTTAACTGGGATAAGCTTACTTATTTAGAAAAGCTTGTAGCTCTTCAGCAGAGATGCCTTGCTCTGCAAGTTCTTTTGCCAATAGCTGAACCTGCTCACCCTTACGAGACTCTACCACACGCTGAAATTGGTAAATGATATCTCGCAAAGTATCGATTGGAACTTGTTTTGCCGCACTGCGAATACGCTCTTCACTTTGGTTGCCTAGCTCTTTAAGCAGTTTACCAAACATGACCTTTTCAGGTGCATCTTCCATTTGTTCTAAGACGCGCGCCATTTCGTAGGTTGTTAATGACATTACAGTATTTTCCGTTGGGGACTAACGTTTCAATGAGTGACAAATATACCATGTTTTAACGTTTCGAAAACCGCCATTTGTATATTTTGTCACCCTTGTAACTTATGCCTTAGCAAACGTCGTGTGCCAAGACTTACCCGCTTTGCTCGCAAGCACTAATAACGCAGGAACAATCAGGAACATTTGCAGAGCAATCATCACTTGCGACGTTAAATCAAGACGTTGCATGGTACCCACAAGAAGCCCTGAACCGCTCATTTGGAACAAGCCAAGCAGCGCAGCAGCTGTACCCGCACGGTCACCGAAAGGTTCTAGAGCTTTACCTGCCGCAGCACCAAGAATCCAAGCAAAGCCAACTGACGATAAGAAGATCGGTAGCATGAACGCGATTGGAGTAGCGTGCTCAGCAAGCACCAACATAATCACACCCGCTAAGCCCAGCGTCGAGATACCAACCACCAGTGCTTTATAGGTACCAAAACGGTCCATAAATTTAGGTGCAGTAAACGCAGCTGCAATGTTGATGGCCGCATTAACACCAAACCAGAAAGTAAACTCTTTCATGGTCAGGCCTAGGTTTTCCATCAACACAACTGGTGCAGAGGTTACATAAGCGAGGATAACCGCCATCGCCATCAGACACAAGGTTGCGTGGAAAAGGAATGATGGTGTTTTCAATACTGACCAATATCGCTCAAGCTTGAATACCGCAACCTTTTCTGTCGCAGGGTTAGACTCTTTCATTTGGAAGAATAAGATAGTGCCAACAACGACAGCAAAGCCTGCCATAAAGCTAAAGTTCGAGCGCCAACCAAATTGATGTGTTAACCAAGCGCCAAGAATGGGTGCCAAAGCAGGAATAAAACAGATTGCACCATTAAGGTAGCTGATCATACGGCCACTCTTCTCTGGGCCAAATAGATCGCGAACCGTTGCAAAGGCTGCTACAGAAGTCGCACAAGCTCCTAAGCCTTGTAGCAGCCGAGCCATTAGCATCATATCAATCGATTGAGCTGCCCACGCCAAGCAAGCACTCAATGCATAGATACTAACACCTCCCAATGCAACGGTTCGACGTCCTAGCTTATCAGCCAAAGGGCCAGCAAATAATTGCCCGACACCCATGGCGAATAAAAACCAGGTAATCGTATCTTGTGCTAGTGCATGTTCCACGTGAAACGCTGTCGAAATTTGTGGCAGAGCTGGTAGGTAGATATCAATAGCCAGAGGGCTAAATAAAACCAACATTGCCAATAAAGCAACCTGCAGTTTACTAGGGGTTGGAAGCGCGTTAGAAGGCACAAGATTCTCCGAATGAGTTAATTTAGGTGCATAATAACCAACTAAAGATATGAACAAAAATGGCATATACTCATTAGCATTATTCCAAATAGGAAACTCATATGAATATTGAGAAACTATCACGCCTCGACTTAAACCTACTGGTTTGCTTACAGGTTCTGATGGAAGAGCTAAGCGTCACGCGCACCGCACATCGATTGTGTCTGAGTCAATCGGCTGTAAGTAAATCGTTAGCCAAGCTTCGTGAACAATTTAATGACCCTCTTTTCACGCGAAGCGCACATGGCCTGAGACCAACACCGAAAGCTGTTTTCCTTAAGCCTCGCTTAGAAACGTTGATCAACCAACTTGATGTTCTCACTCAGCCTGAGACATTCATTCCCAATAACAGCGACCACAGCTTTCACATCGCTGCCGTTGAGAGTGTTTACCCGCTGATTCTTCCGCACTTCTTACCAGCAATATTTCGACAAGCGCCTAAGGTCAATATCAACACCCACGCGTGGACCGAGCAAACCTTTAAGAAGCTACAGCTTGGTGAGTTAGATATCGGACTCACAGGCAAAGACATCGACATCAACGACGCGCGCTTAACCATGCTGCCGCCAGACGACATCTGCGAACAAGAGATCTACCGTGATGCACAGATGTGTGTATTAAGGCGTAACCACCCTGCTCTAAGTGGTAAATGGGATTTGGGAACCTACCTTGCGCAGCGTCATGTACAAGTAAGATGTGATGGGAACGATCGATGGCTGCTCGACTACAAACTAGCTGATCTTGGTCATCAGCGAGATATCGCTATTTCTGTTCCAGACTTCAATAGCGCCGCAAGCCTATGTACCTACACCGACTTTGTGTTTACTGCACCAAGCCACTTTACTTACCTCGTCGCCAAGCAACTCGACTTAGTGGTTGTCCCTTTACCGATGGAATTCCCACCGATGGCATACACTCTGTTTTGGCACCGTGACAGAGAAAATGACCCAGCGTTAACTTGGCTACGAGATATCATCAAAGAAAAAACTCTGCACCTTAGATAAAAATGGCGTACAGCGTTTGCAGCAAACGAACAAAAGCGCTAGCTTATTGACCTAATAAGTCCCCTCGCATGTATATCGACTGTGAGTGTTAACAAGGACCCTAACAATAAGGATAAACACAGATGCACAATATCACTGCTGAACGCGTTGCTGCGGTTCGAGCTTGGCTTGAAACAAACAATCTAGATGCCGTTATCATTCCACATGAAGACGAATATCTAGGTGAATACGTTCCTGCTCATAACGAGCGACTTCACTGGTTAACAGGTTTCACTGGCTCTGCTGGTGCGGCAGTTATCACTCGTGAGAACGCTGCTATTTTTGTTGATGGTCGCTACACGGTTCAGGTTCGTAAGCAGGTACCAGCAGAGTTATTTGAGTATCGCCACCTTATTGAAGAGCCGGCTTTAGATTGGATCACCAGTTCTCTAGCACAAGGCAGCAAGGTTGCATTCGACCCACGCATGCACACTGCTGCTTGGTTGAAAGGCGCTCAAGCTAAACTGGCAGAGAAAGTTGAACTAACAACACTATCTTCGAATCCAATTGATGAGCTTTGGTCTGATCGTCCTGAGCCTGTCGTGTCTGATGTTCGCTTAATGGCAACAGACGCAGTAGGCCAATCAAGTGAAAGCAAACGTGCGGAGATTGCTGGCTTACTAAAAGCCAAAGGTGCTGATGCCGCTATCCTTACGGAACTCGATTCGATCTGTTGGTTGCTTAACATTCGCGGCTTGGACGTATCTCGCCTACCTGTTGTGTTATCCAATGCGATCATCCACGCCGATGAAAGCGTCGACTTCTTCCTAGACCCAGCTCGTATTCCTACGGGCTTTGAAGCACACGTTGGCAATGGTATTCGCGTATCTCACCCATCAGAGCTTGAAGCACGCCTTCAATCTTTGGAAGGCAAAAATGTATCTGTCGATTCAGGTACCAGTAACGCTTGGTACACGCTGGTTCTACAAAACTCTGGTGCTCATATCATTGAAGCAGCAGACCCATGCCTAATGCCAAAAGCAGCAAAGAATGAAACTGAAATTGCCGGCATGAAAGCGTGTCACATTCGTGATGGTGTTGCGATGGCGAAGTTCCTATCTTGGATTGATGCAGAAGTCACGCAAGGTAATCTGCACAATGAAGCTGTGCTAGCAGACAAAGTTCAATCATTCCGCGAACAAGACCCAACGCTGATGGACCTAAGTTTTGACACGATTTCAGCAGCAGGCGGCAACGCAGCAATGTGTCACTACAACCACGAGAACCAACCTGAACCAGGTCAGTTAGAGATGAATACTCTTTACCTAGTCGATTCAGGCGGTCAGTACCTAGATGGTACAACCGACATCACTCGAACTATCGCGATTGGCCAGCCAAGCGACGAAATGATCCAGCAGTTCACGTTAGCGCTTAAAGGTCACATCGGTATCGCGCGTGCACGTTTCCCACAGGGTACTCGTGGTTTCCAACTTGATATTCTAGCTCGCCAACACTTATGGGCAGAAGGCTTCGACTACGACCACGGTACTGGTCACGGTGTTGGTCATTTCCTAAGTGTTCATGAAGGTCCGCAAAGCATCTCTAAGAAGCTAATCGATGTACCTCTTGTTGAAGGCATGGTGTTATCAAACGAGCCGGGTTACTACCGTGCAGATGAATTTGGTATCCGTATCGAAAACCTAGAACTGGTGGTTGAGCTGCCAACTCAAGGTGACTTCTCAGTACTAACGTTTGAGTCGCTAACACGTTGCCCTATCGATAAGCGCAACATCAACGTCGATTTACTGACACGACCTGAACTTGCATGGCTTAATGATTACCACCAGAAAGTATGGAACGATGTTAGCCCATTAGTTGAAGGTGATACATTGGAATGGTTACGCCAATCAACCACTCCACTTGCTCATGCTTAATGCTTAGCTAATTCAAACTTAATGAAATGAAGAACGGCTACCTTAGGGTAGCCGTTTTTATTTGTCGATTTAACTTCGTCGATGTTTCACGTGGAACATAAATCTGTGTGTTCGCTAACCAGAGTAAGCACTGTGCCAGTCTCGCCACACAGGATCAAAACCACGTTGACGAATCATTGACTCAACATCGGCAGCACTTCGCTCATCACTTATTTCAAATTGCTCGAGTTCTTCTTCATCAGAAGCATAACCACCAGGCTGGGTTTTAGACGCAGCCGACATACTGGTGATTCCCAATGGCAACACATTGTCGCGGAAAGCTGCAGACTCACGAGTCGAGAGAGACAATTCAACCTCAGGGTTTAATAAGCGATACGCACAGATAAGTTGAACCAACTGTTTATCACTCATAATCGATTTAGGCTGCAAACCACCCTCACACGGACGAAGACGTGGGAATGAAATCGAGTAACGTGTTTGCCAATAAGTACGCTCAAGATAGTCTAAGTGAGCGGCCACGAAGAAACAGTCGGTACGCCAATCTTCCAAGCCAATCAAAGCGCCAATACCTATCTTATCAATACCCGCTTTTGCCAAACGATCGGGCGTTTCGAGCCGGTATTCAAAATCCATTTTATTGCCACGCAAGTGGTGTTCCGCGTAGGTACTTGGGCTATACGTTTCTTGGTAAACCATCACCGCATCTAAGCCGAGAGTTTTAAGCTCTGCGTAGTCATCTTGATCAAGCGGCTGCACTTCCATCGCAAGATAGTTAAATTGTGCCTTAATATTCGGTAGCACTTCACGGAAGTACTTCATCCCGACCTTGGTTTCATGTTCACCAGTCACCAACAATACACTATCAAACTTCATCTTTTTGATAGCGGCACTTTCAGCATCGATTTCATCTAAAGTAAGTGTGCGACGCTTAATGCGGTTCTCCATTGAGAAACCACAATACGTGCACGCATTCGCACATAAGTTTGAGAGGTAAAATGGAATATACAACGACATTGTATTGCCGAATCGCTTGCGTGTGAGTGCCAACGATTGTTGCGCCATCTGCTCTAAGTAAGGTTCTGCTGCCGGAGAGATAAGAGCCTTAAAGTCTTCCAAGTCGCGTTTAGGTTTACTCAGAGCGCGCTCAACATCCGCTGCCGTTTTACTGAAGATGGACATACCAATGTCATCCCAGTTGAGCTGTTTAAATCGATCAACAAACGTCATAAGGACACTACTCGTCTAGGAATGAAGTTAGCGGACTAGAAGCAACCGCATGAGACACCTGTCCAGCAAGACCAGAAAGGTAAGCCATACGGCCAGCTTCAACTGCCAGTTTAAAAGCAATCGCCATATCAACGGGTTGTTGAGAAGCCGCAATTGCAGTATTAACTAACACGGCATCCGCGCCCATTTCCATTGCACGAGCAGCATGAGATGGCGCACCAATACCAGCGTCAACAATCACAGGGACGTTCGCTTGGTCGATAATGATCTCTAAGAAGTCTGCCGAAGCGATACCTTTGTTCGACCCAATCGGCGCACCTAGCGGCATAACCGCAGCACAACCCACCTCTTCCAATCGTTTACACAACACTGGGTCAGCATGACAGTAAGGCAACACAACAAAGCCATCTTTAACCAGTTGCTCAGCCGCTTTTAATGTCTCAATTGGGTCTGGCATCAAGTACTTTGGATCAGGGTGAATTTCCAGTTTGAGCCAGTTTGTGCCTAGCGCTTCGCGAGCCAAATGCGCAGCAAAGATGGCATCCTTCGCGTTCTTCGCCCCGGAGGTATTTGGTAACAAGTTCACGCCAGCATCAATGATGGGCTGTAAAATATCATCTTGCTCAGAGCGAATATCAACTCTCTTCAACGCCATGGTTGCCAGTTGAGAACCGGAAGCTTCGATAGCACTCGCCATTAAATGTTTATTCGCGAACTTGCCCGTTCCAGTAAAGAGTCGTGATTGAAATGTTTTATCTGCGATAGTTAACATAGTTAGCCTCCTGCAATAGCTTGGAAAAGAGAAATAGCATCGCCTTCATTGACGACCCTTTGTTGCCACTGACTACGCGGGACAACCGCATTATTGATAGCAAAGACACAACCCAGATCGGGTAGTGAAAGCGCTTGGATGATATCCGCTAGAGACGACGATTGTGCAACCTGTTCTGGTTGCTCATTGATAGAGATCGTTATGTTGCTCATTGGGTTTCTTCTTCTAAATGGTTAACTGTAGATGTGCAGCAAACGGGGCATTCACTATCTTGAGTGACACTTAAGTTTTGCCAGTTCATCGTCTGACCATCAAACAGTTTGAGCTGATGTGTTACAACCTGGAACTCGCCAGTGCTAATACGTTGAATCGCTGCCAGTGCTTGGAGGTTGCCTATGGTGCCAACAACTGGGCCGATGATGCCGCTATCGCTACAACGTGTCGTTTGTGGATGATGACTGAACGGGAACAAACAGTGATAGCACCCTATCTGCATCTGATAATCAAAGACAATAAACTGACCTTTCCATCCGATCGCAGAACCAGAAACCAAAGGTGTCTTGCTACCAAAACATGCTTGGTTAACCTGCTGACGTGACTCAAAGTTGTCAGTACAATCCAACACCAAATCAGCGAGCATCACCTCAAGCTCAAGCTGGCTCTGAGTCATTCGCCTATTGATGGTTCTCACTTGGTTTCGACCATTAAGCTCAGTCAGTTTTTGCTTCAGAGCTTCGACCTTAGGCGAACCTAACTGGCTTTCCTTGAACGCAACTTGTCGTTGAAGGTTAGACGAATCCACACAATCATCATCAACTAATACGATTTTCCCGATACCGGAAGCCGCAAGATAGAGAGCCGCAGCATTGCCTAAGCCACCACAACCGATGACCAATACATGGCTATCTAATAGATTGCGTTGCCCTTGCTCACCCACTTCAGGAAGTGCGAGTTGTCGTTGATAACGAATGAATTCGAAATCATTCAGCATGACTTAGCTCCTGAGTTACCTCTTTAGCAGCACCTGAAGAACGGTCAGCCATTAATGCTTCGAAGAACTCAATCACTTGTTTTGGGTCTTCGGCTAACGTAATCGCACGTACAACAGCAAGGCTCGATACCCCACAACTCCACACCTGTGCGGCCGTCGACTGGTCAATTCCACCAATCGCAACTGTCGGATAACCGGTGAGTTCTTCTGTGTATGGGATAGTATCAATCAGCTGCTGATAGAGAGATAAACGCACAAGTCCTTGAGGCTTCGATGGCATCTGCTTAGTGGTGGTTGGGAATATATGCCCCAGCGCAATATAGCTTGGGTTGATTTGCACAATGCGTAGCAACTCGTAATAACCATGAGTCGATAGACCGATCTTAATACCAGCTTGGCTCAGTTGAGATAGGTTGGATTCTTCGATGTCCTCTTGCCCCAAATGAACACCAAAAGCATCATGCTTAAGTGCCAATTGCCAATAGTCATTGATAAAAACCTGAGCGTTGTGCTCTCTACCGAGTTCGATAGATCGCGCGATTTGTTGTTCTAAATCTGCTTGCTGTGGGTTCTTAATACGCAGTTGAACTGTGTTAATTCCAAGCTTGAGCAGCCTTTCGATCCACTCAACATCATCAACCACTGGGTATAGTCCTAGGCTACTCTTACTCAATTCCGGGAACGACAGTGATGTTCCTTGGTGCGCCCAACCAACACTAATATCCAGTCGCTCATCTTCGAGAACGGGAATAGGAAAGTTTTGATAGTTTGCTGGCCATGTTCCACGTGAAACACTAGATGCTGCGCGAGCTAAAACCAGTGCATCTTCTAATGGGAATTCCAACGCCAACAAAGTAAGTAACCAAGCAAAGTGGCCACGACTATCTAACTCCTGATGAGCTGGAGTTTCACTCTTGATAGCACGATTAGAATCTAGCTGTGACCAGATATCCAATGCAGCTGAGTCATCTAAGACACCGATATAGATGGTATTCGGAGTTTGTGCCAAGGCATCGCGGACACCAGCTAGCGCCACTGAATGACTGTAATAAACGATATGATCAAGCTCACTTGAGCGACACTCCGCCAATGAATCAACATCATGAGCAAAACCAATAGATAACGCTTGCTGAGCATCAACGATAGAGAAGCATTGAGTTGGGCTTACACCCAACTCAACTGCATCGGTTGCCAAGCCTTGTCGCTTAGCAACCAATAGACAGCTTTGCACCTCTCCCGTTAGCTCAATATTTTGAGATGGGATAAGAATCTTCACTGTCATTATTCCTCTAATTGAGCTTCTTTTGCGCCTACTGCTGGGTGATAAAGTTCAGAGCCAGTATCACGGAACTCTTGTGATTTCTGACGCATCCCTTCCAACGGATTATCAAGCATCTTAATCTCGATAGCCTGATCAGCAGCCACTTGTTCAGTGTCTTTCGCGTACTCTCGAACTTCTTGAGAGATCTTCATTGAACAGAATTTAGGTCCACACATAGAGCAGAAGTGAGCAACCTTGCCCGATTCTTGTGGCAGGGTTTCATCGTGGAAAGAACGGGCTGTTTCTGGATCTAAAGCTAGATTAAATTGGTCTTCCCAACGGAATTCAAAACGAGCTTTAGATAATGCATTATCTCGGATTTGTGCGCCCGGATGCCCTTTTGCCAAGTCTGCTGCATGTGCTGCCAGCTTGTAAGTAATCAAGCCAGTCTTCACATCTTCTTTATTTGGTAAGCCCAAATGCTCTTTAGGTGTTACATAACAAAGCATCGCACAGCCGTACCAACCAATCATCGCCGCGCCAATACCAGAGGTAATGTGGTCATAACCCGGTGCAATATCAGTGGTCAGCGGGCCTAACGTATAGAAAGGCGCTTCATGGCAGTGCTCTAACTGCTCATCCATGTTCTCTTTAATAAGATGCATAGGTACATGTCCAGGACCTTCAATGATCACCTGAACATCGTATTCCCAAGCCACTTTAGTTAACTCACCTAGAGTACGTAACTCCGAGAACTGAGCCTCATCATTGGCATCTGCAATAGAGCCAGGACGTAGGCCGTCACCTAGTGACAAAGCCACATCGTACTTCGCACAGATCTCACAGATCTCGCGGAAGTGTGTGTATAGGAAGCTTTCTTGGTGATGTGCAAGACACCATTTCGCGATAATAGAGCCACCACGAGAAACAATACCTGTCACACGCTTAGCCGTCATAGGAACATAACGAAGAAGCAAACCAGCATGGATAGTGAAGTAATCAACGCCCTGCTCCGCTTGTTCAATCAAAGTATCGCGCATCACTTCCCAGTTAAGGTCTTCGGCTACGCCATTCACTTTCTCAAGCGCCTGATACATAGGAACCGTACCAATCGGCACTGGGCTATTACGTAGGATCCATTCACGAGTCTCGTGGATATTACGGCCAGTAGAAAGATCCATTACGGTATCGCCGCCCCAGCGAGTCGACCATACTAGCTTCTCAACTTCTTCTTCAATCGAAGAGCTTACAGAAGAGTTACCGATATTGGCGTTCACTTTCACTAAGAAGTTTCGGCCAATAATCATAGGTTCTGATTCTGGGTGGTTGATGTTTGAAGGGATGATAGCTCGGCCTTCAGCGACCTCTTTACGCACGAACTCAGGGGTAATTTCTTTTGGCAGGTTTGCGCCAAAGTTATGGCCTGGGTGTTGGTGATTAAGCTGTTCATCAGCGAACTTCTGACGCCCCATGTTCTCACGTATCGCAATGTACTCCATCTCAGGAGTGATAATTCCCTGACGAGCATAATGCAGTTGAGTTACACATTGGTCGCCAGTAGCGCGACGAATTCGAGGCAGGTTTCCGTAACGAAGGTCGTCTAGGGTTTCATCTTCTAAACGTTCTTTGGTGTAAACAGAGCTTACATCATCGAGCAATTCCGTATCACCACGCTCTTCAATCCATTGCTCTCGCAACTTAGGAAGGCCACTATAAAGGTCTATTTCATGCGTAGGATCGGTATAAACACCTGAGGTGTCGTAGACATGAATTGGCTCATTAGGTTCGAATACAGGCTCTTTTTTGCTGCCACCAACAAGGCTATCTGCGAGGGATATTTCTCGGACAGGGACTTGAATGTCCGCTCGAGACCCTTGGATGTAAGCTTTTTTTGAGTTTGGATAAGGTTGTACAGATAAAGAATCAATGAAATTCTTCGCTTCCAGTCTTGCTTGTTTACGACTCGACATAGCATTTTTCCTTGGCTTTTAGCCATTATTTATAGGGATAAAAATGCTTGACGGATAAGATGCTACAAGAGGGATCACAGCAAGAAAATGCAGTTGTGATCTGGAGATAGATCTCTAGAAGGATTCTAGTTAGATATCTACTCTTGTTCCCTTCGCAGGTATTAGCCTGATCAGGTTCAACGGATCCCGAGTTAACGGTCTCAGCCATATGGCACTCCGACAAGTACGATCGAGTATATAAAAACGGCTTGGATAAACCAAGCCGAGTTGTTAACAAATCGTAAGAAAGTTTTAAGACTTTATCAGAAGTTGGAAGCCGATCCATGCGGCTGAAATACTGAGAACCACATTGAGCAGTACATTGAGCCCCATCTTGAAGAACGCACCCTGCTGCATAAGAAGCACGTTATCCATCGAAAACGTAGAAAATGTCGTCAGGGCTCCAAGGAAACCAAGACCGATAATTTGTCTCCACGGCTCCGTCGCAACCATCTCATTTTCAAACGCGGCGATGAGCAATCCCATAATCAAAGAGCCAATTACGTTAACAGTCAGCGTACCGTAAGGAAAACCACGCCCTAACATCACAACGCATAACTCTGAAATCAAGTAACGTGAACAAGCACCAAACGCGCCACCGATGGCGATAAAACCTAGAATAGATAACTGACCCATGAATCCTCCCAAACAATAATCCCTATATTCTAGCTTTAACGCCGATAAAAGCGAGGGTAGAAACTAAGAATGCATGCGCAAATATTAAACGTTACAGGTGTCACTTAACTTCAATATATCCCATCAAACCCGTTTTCATGTGTTCTATAACATGACAATGATACATCCAGCGGCCAGGGTTGTCGGCTACAAATGCAGCTTTAGCTCGGCCATTTTTTCCAAGTAACACTGTATCAGTATGGAAAGGTTCTTCAACTTTCTTCCCATCAAGTTCCAATACAGTGAATGTATGGCCGTGAATGTGAATCGGGTGATGATATTGGGTGACGTTCTTTAGATCGAATATGTAAGTCTTACCTAACTCTAAAGTCGTCAACGGCTCAGGAATATTGTCTTTGCTCATTCCTTCCCATGCTCTTTTATTAGTAAGCCAAAACTTAGGCATCGATTTCCCATCTTTAGAAACTGGTGATACCGCACCTTCCCACTCGAACACAAAATCGATCTCTTCAGCATTAGCAAGATCTAGATTAGGTACCGGGTTAAGAGGTAACAATGGCAATAAACGCCCTTCAGTAAGGGGGGAATCTACTACCTCGAACTCACATAAAGAGAAAGGAAAGCGGCCCTTCATTTGAAGTACATTAACTCGCTCGCCTACTTTGGGCGCTATCAGTCCAATATCCACGCGCATCCCTGGGCCGATTTTATGTTTAGTCAGTTTATATGGCGTCTTTACAGGATTACCATCAATGGCAATCACCCATGCCTCAGCCCCTTCGACAGCAATAGGATAAGTGATCGTATTATCGACATTCGCGATACGCAGTCGAGTCGTTGCGTGCTGCTTTAATTGGTATACAGGTTCATGAACACCATTAACGCTACTCCACTCTCCTGGAGTGCCCATACGAGCACTGAGTCGTGGGATCATTAGATCTTTCCATTGGCCTTTCTTATCTATATGCCAATGTTTAAGCATCAGTGCGTGCTCTTCATCAAACGGCACTGGAATGCTCTCCTCAACGATAATTAGACCAACCAAGCCCATACCAAGCTGCTTAACGCTGTTCATATGTGGGTGATACCAATTAAAGTAAAAAT